>JBBRTO010000006.1:0-42376 GCA_038244345.1 Sphingomonadales bacterium
CCGCGTTCGGCCCCGGCTTCACCTGCGCCGGTCTGGTGCTCGAGACGTGACCCCATTGTGGCCGCACATCGCGATCCTCGGCTTCGTCACTGCCCAGCGCCTGATCGAACTCCCCGTCGCCCGCGCCAACACCGCGCGGCTGCTCGCCAATGGCGGCCGCGAAGTCGCGCCGGGCCATTATCCGTACATCGTCGCGATGCACGCCGCTTGGCTGGCGTCATTGTGGGTGTTCGCGCTCGGCCGCCCGATAAACCTCGCCTTCCTCGCTCTGTTCGGCCTGATCGAGCTCGCCCGCATCTGGGTCCTGCGCAGCCTCGGCAACCGCTGGACGACGCGGATCATCACCGTGCCGGGCGAGCAGCTCGTCGCGCGCGGCCCGTACAAGTTCGTCAGCCACCCCAATTACCTCGTCGTCATCGCCGAGCTAGCGGTGCTGCCGATGGTGTTCGGCCTGTGGCAGATCGCCCTGATCTTCACCGCCCTCAACGCCGCCGCGCTTACGGTTCGCATCCGGGCGGAAAATCAAGCGCTGGGCCGCTAAGCCCTCTCCCCTCGGGAGAGGGTTGGGTGAGGGCGACTCAGCGAGTTACATTGGTTTTGTGGAATGACCGCTTTCGACCCATTTCGGGCGTTCCACGCAACCGGCATAAACTGCTGACATGAGCTATGCTGCAGCAGACAGGCCGTCTCGTGGTCTACGGGTTTTAGGATGGGCGGTGCTGTTGCTCGGCATCCCCTTGGCACTTTTTGGAGCGCTTGCGCCGCCCAATGAGTATAAAGCTATCTTCGGCGGCAATGCCTTGGACTGCGATAGCCCGTTCGGCGTGTATCTCTTCGCGGTTCCAGCTTTCGTCCTTTACGGCGTCGCATTAGTGATAAATGGGCTTCGGTGGCGCCGGACAATGAACTTGGTAGTGGCAATCGTGTGTTTAGGTATCTGTGCTGCGGTTGCGATGAACCTTGCTCGCGCCATTGCTGAAGACCGTGAACAAGCCGAGGCCTGTCAAGCGCGATAACTTAATGTCCGCTTCGACCCATTACCGACATTAGCGCACTCAAACCAAACTACCCACTCACCGCTTGCGACTCACCCGCAACCTGCCTATATCGCCTTCACTTCTCCTCGACATCGTCAAGACGTTGGGGCCGGGCCGGGTCGGTCCGGCATCGTGAAGCCTTGCATCCGCGGGAGCCGCTTTGACCGACGTAACTGCCATCGCCAATTTGATCGAACCCGCCGTCAAGGCGCTGGGGCTCGACCTGGTGCGCGTGGCGATGATCGGCGGCAAGAGCGATCCGACGCTGCAGATCATGGCCGAGCGGCCCGACACCCGCCAATTGTCGATCGACGATTGCGCCGATCTGTCGCGCGCCGTGTCGGAGATTTTCGACCCGCTCGAGGAAGCCGGCCGCGATCCGATCGACGGCGCCTACCGCCTCGAAGTCTCCTCGCCCGGGATCGATCGCCCGCTGACCCGATTGGCTGATTATGCCGACTGGGCGGGGCATGAAGTGCGGGTCAAGTTCGTCTCCCCGGTCGACGCCGCCAAGCAGGTCACCGGCGACATCATCGGGATCGACGGCGACACGGTCGCGATCGACACCACCAAGGGCCGCCGCGAAGTCGCCTTTGCCAATATCCAGTCGGCCAAGCTCGTGCTGACCGACAAGCTCATCAATGCTACCGCGCCGCTCAGCACCGAGGGCGCCGATTCAATCCAGACGGAAGGTTGATCTGACATGGCCACCAACGCCACCACCACTGACCCAGTCGGCGGCCCGACCGCCAACAAGGCCGAATTGCTCGCCATCGCCGATGCGGTTGCGCGGGAGAAACTGATCGACAAGGGCATCGTCATCGAAGCGATGGAAGACGCCATCCAGCGCGCCGCCCGCGCTCGCTACGGCGCCGAGAACGATATCCGCGCCAAGCTCGACCAGGAAACCGGCGACCTGCGCTTGTGGCGCGTGGTCGAGGTGGTCGAGGAGGTCGAGGATTATTTCAAGCAGGTCGATCTGAAGGGCGCGCAGAAGCTCCAGGCCGATGCCGCGGTCGGCGACTTCATCGTCGATCCTTTGCCCCCGATCGAGTTCGGCCGGATCGCCGCGCAGGCCGCCAAGCAGGTCATCTTCCAGAAGGTCCGCGACGCCGAGCGCGAGCGCCAGTATGAAGAGTTCAAGGATCGCGCCAACGAAGTCATCACCGGCGTCGTCAAGCGCGTCGAGTTCGGACACGTGGTCGTTGATTTGGGCCGCGCCGAAGGCGTCATCCGCCGCGACCAGCAGATTCCGCGCGAAATGGTCCGCGTCGGCGATCGCATCCGCTCGCTGATCTTCGCCGTCCGCCGCGAAGTGCGTGGGCCGCAAATTTTCCTGTCGCGCGCCCACCCCGACTTCATGAAGAAATTGTTCGCTCAGGAAGTCCCCGAGATTTACGACGGCATCATCGAGATCCGCGCCGCCGCTCGCGACCCGGGCAGCCGCGCCAAGATTGGCGTGATCAGTCACGACAGCTCGATCGATCCGGTCGGCGCCTGCGTCGGGATGAAGGGCAGCCGAGTCCAGGCGGTCGTCCAAGAGCTTCAGGGCGAAAAGATCGACATCATCCCCTGGTCGGAAGATCTCGCGACCTTCGTCGTCAACGCGCTCCAGCCGGCAACCGTCAGCCGAGTGGTGATCGACGAAGAAGAAAGCCGGATTGAAGTCGTTGTCCCGGATGACCAGCTTTCGCTCGCCATCGGCCGCCGCGGGCAAAATGTCCGGCTCGCCAGTCAGTTGACGAGCAGCCAAATCGACATTTTGACCGAGGCCGATGCATCCGAGAAGCGCCAGCGTGAATTCGTCGAGCGGTCGGAAATGTTCCAGACCGACCTCGACGTCGATGAGACGCTCGCCCAGTTGCTGGTCGCCGAGGGCTTCACCAGTCTTGAGGAAGTGGCTTACGTCGAACTTGACGAGGTGGCGTCGATTGAGGGGCTCGACGATGAGATTGCGGGCGAGCTCCAAAGCCGCGCTGCCGAAGCGCTCGAGCGTCGGGAAGCCGCCTCTCGCGAAGTACGCCGCGCGCTCGGGGTCGAGGATCCGCTGGCCGAACTGCCGCACCTCAATGAGGCGATGCTGGTCACGCTGGGCAAGGCGGGGATCAAGACGCTCGACGATCTCGCCGATCTCGCTACCGACGAATTGATCCAGAAGAAGCGCGTCGAACCGCGCCGCCGCGAGCCGAGCAACCGCACCGAGGACAAGGGCGGCGTGCTCGCCGATTACGGCCTCAGCGAAGAGCAGGGCAACGAGATCATCATGGCCGCCCGAGCGCATTGGTTTGAGGATGAGCCGGCTGCGCAAACTGGGGAGGACGCTGTTGCGGAATCTCCAGAATGACACCGACGAGCGTAAATTAGGCGGCGCTTCCGAACGCACCTGCATCGTCTCGCGCCGCACCGCGTCGCGCGACGAATTGATCCGGCTCGCCCTGTCGCCCGATGGTGAGGTCGCACCCGATGTCCGCGCCCGGGCGCCGGGCCGCGGCGCGTGGATCGGTGTCGACCGCGCCACGCTCGATGCGGCTCAGGCCAAGGGGAAGCTCAACGCCGCCCTGTCGCGTGCGTTCAAGCAGGACGTTACCGTCCCGGCCGATCTTGGCGCGAGAGTCGCGACCGCACTTCGCCAGCAGGCACTCGATCGGCTCGGGCTCGAAGCGCGCTCGGGAATGCTCGTCAACGGCTCGGAAAAGGTCGAATCCGCCGCCCGCCAAGGCAAGGTTTACATGCTGATCCACGCCGCCGATGCGGGTGAAGACGGCAATCGCAAGCTTGACCAGGCTTGGCGCGTCGGTGGCGGCCAGCGCGCCGGCCTTGTCTTTCCCGAAGACCGAACCATCTTGTCGATGGCGCTTGGCCGCGAGAATGTGGTACATGTCGCCTTGACCGATCCCGCTGCTGCGCGGCGGGTGAGCCATGCCATCGACCGGTGGCTTACTTTCATTGACCCCGATGCTGGGCTAGAGGGCGGCGACGCTGCCCGCGGCTCCGCTTCGGCAGATTTCGACGAAGGACAAGAATGACCGACCAGAGCGACAAGCCCAAGCTTGGAACCCGGCCGCCGCTGGGCCTGAAGCGCACGGTCGAGACCGGCAAGGTGAAGCAGAGCTTCAGCCACGGCCGTTCGAACACCGTGGTGGTGGAGGTCAAGAAGCGCCGCATACTTGCCAAGCCCGGCGAGACCCCCGCGCCTTTGCCCGAGCCCAAGGTCGAGGCCGCGCCGCCGCCCGCGCCCCAGCCCGCAGCCCCGGCTCCCAAATCGACCACGCCCGCGCGCCGGGCGCCGGTCGACGACATCGCGACCCGCAAGGAATTGCAGGAAAAATTGCTCCGCGAAGCCGACGAAGCGCGGATGACCAGCCTCGGCGAAGCCCGTCGCCGCGAGGACCGCTCGAAGCTTGAGCAGAGCGAGGACGAAAAGCGCCGCGCCGAGGACAACCGCAAGGCCGAGGAAGACGCCGCCACCGCCGCTGCCGAGGACGCCGCCCGTCCTGCCGACGCGCCGGTCGAGGATCCCCCCGCCGCCCCGTCCGATCGCGACGAGGAACGCCGCTTCACCCGCCCCGCCGCCGCGCCGGCGCATGCCCCCAAGCGCCCCGAACCGTCGCGTCCGAGCCGTGGCCGCGAGGATCACCGCAAGTCGGGCAAGCTGACGGTCAGTCGCGCGACTTCTGGCGAGGACGACAGCCGTACCCGCAGCCTTGCTGCGTTGCGCCGTTCGCGTGAAAAGGAAAAGCGCGCGCATCAGTCCGCCGGTCCCTCAGCCAAGCAGTTCCGCGACGTCGTCGTCCCCGAGACGATCACAGTGCAGGAACTCGCCAACCGCATGGCCGAGCGCGGCGCCGATCTGGTCAAGTCCTTGTTCAAGATGGGCATGCCGATCACGCTGACCGAGACGATCGATCAGGACACCGCGGAATTGCTGGTCACCGAGTTCGGCCACAACATCAAGCGCGTCAGCGACAGCGATATCGACATCGATAGCGCCGCCGACGTCGACGCCGACGAGACGCTCGTCACGCGTCCCCCCGTCGTCACCATCATGGGCCATGTCGATCACGGCAAGACGTCATTGCTCGACGCGATCCGCGGCGCAGCCGTGGTGTCGGGCGAAGCCGGCGGCATCACACAGCACATCGGCGCCTATCAGGTCACGCTGAAAGACAAGTCGAAGATCACCTTCCTCGACACGCCGGGCCACGAAGCGTTCACCGAAATGCGCCAGCGTGGCGCCAATGTCACCGACATCGTCATCCTGGTGGTGGCGGCAGATGACGGGCTGAAGCCGCAGACGATCGAGGCGATCAACCAAACCAAAGCCGCCGGCGTGCCGATGATCGTCGCGATCAACAAGATCGACAAGCACGAAGCCAATGCCCAGAAGGTCCGCGAGGAATTGCTGCAGCACGAGATCGTGGTCGAGGCGATGGGCGGCGACGTCCAGGACGTCGAAGTCTCGGCCAAGGAAAAGACCAACCTCGACGGGCTGCTCGACGCCATCGCGCTGCAGGCCGAAATCCTCGAGCTGAAGGCCAATCCCGACCGTCCGGCCGAAGCCACGGTGATCGAAGCCAAGCTCGACAAGGGTCGCGGCCCGCTCGCCACCGTGCTGGTCCAGCGCGGCACGCTACGCGTCGGCGACGTGATCGTGGTGGGCGCCGTCTCGGGCAAGGTCCGGGCGATGACCGACGATCACGGCAAGCAGGTCAAGGAAGCCGGCCCATCGTTCCCGGTCGAAGTGCTCGGCCTCGGCGCGGTTCCGTCGGCGGGCGATCCGTTCACCGTGGTCGAGAATGAGGCCCGCGCCCGCGAGGTGGCGACCTACCGCCAGGGGCTCCTCGACAGGAAGCGCACCACCTCGGTCCCGGTCAGCCTGGAAAATATGTTTGCCTCCAAATCCAGCCAGACGATCGAATTCCCGCTTGTCATCCGTGCCGACGTGCAGGGCTCGGTCGAAGCGATCGTCAGTGCGGTCAACCGCATCTCGACCGACGAGATCAAGGTCCGAGTGCTGCAGTCCGGGGTCGGCGCGATCACCGAAAGCGATGTCACCTTGGCCGCAGCGACGGGCGCGCCGATTATCGGCTTCAACGTCCGCCCCAACGCCAAGGCGCGCGAGGCGACCAATCGCACCAAGGTCGAGTTCCGCTACTATGACGTCATCTACCACCTCACCGACTGGGTGCGCGAAGCGATGGCGGGCGAGCTTGGACCCGAGATCATCGAAACCATCGTCGGACGCGCCGAGGTCAAGGATGTCTTCCCCGCGGGCAAGCGCGACAAGGCCGCCGGCCTGCTGGTCCTCGAGGGCGTCATCCGCAAGGGCCTCCACGCCCGCCTGACGCGCGACGATGTGATCGTCTCCAAGACCACCATCTCCTCACTCCGCCGCTTCAAGGACGACGTTGCCGAGGTTCGCGCGGGCATGGAATGCGGCGTGCTGCTGGCCGACACCAACGACATCAAGGCCGGCGACAATCTAGAAGTGTTCGAGACGGAAGAACGCGCCCGGACGCTCTAATGGGACTGTTCCTGATTGCCGTTGCCGGCGTAATCTGGGGCTGGCGTTCATCCACGATGGGTTGGTTAGCAGTCCTGAAGGTAGCGCTAGCCGCGATTTGCATAACCGTTTTAGACCTTGTTCTTCGGTCTGCGATTATGGGTATTCCGTATCCCACGTTTCGCGGCTTCGTATTGGTTCTCAGTGGGACCTACCTTTGTATCGCGCTGCCATTTGGCGCAGGCGCGTTTGTTAAGCGTCGGCGTTCGGAAGCAGGAAACTGAATTGCGCAAGGTCGAAACCCCCGAAGGCCGCTCGGTCCGCTTGCTCCGCGTCGGTGAGCAGGTGCGTCATATCCTGAGCGACATCCTCGCGCGCGGCGATGTCCATGACGACACGCTGCAAAGCCACCTCGTGAGCGTCACCGAAGTGCGCATGTCGCCCGATCTTCGCCATGCCTTGGTGTTCGTGAAACCGTTGCTCGGGCAGGATGAGGAAGTAGTGCTGAAAGCGCTTCGCACCAACACCGCCTTCCTCCAGCGCGAGGTCGCGACCCGCGTGCGCCTCAAATATGCCGCCAAACTCAAGTTCCGCGCCGACGAAAGCTTCGACGAGGGCGGCAAGATCGACAAGCTGTTGCGCGGCGCCCATGTCGCGCAGGATATCGGCGGGGACGACTCCCAGTGAGCGATCTCGCCGCGCCCATGTCGGGCGAGGGCGTCTGCGCAGAACCCATGGCAGAAGTGCATCGCGATCAACTCAAAGCAGCCTGTGGCGAAGAGAAAGATGTCTGGGAAGTCTGGGCCTACAGTTTCGCCCCGGATCATTTCGATTCCAGCTTCGACCAGATGATGGCTATGCCGTGGGCTCGTTTCGCCCTGTTTGAGGGCGAGAGACTCGTCGGCATGAGTTGCTTCCTCAATATCGTCAACGAGCGACAGACACTCGAAATTGGCAATTCCTATTATCGCCCGGCCTTTCGCGGCACCGGAATCAACCATCGCGTCAAAGACATGATGATGGCGCGTGCGTTCGACTGCGGTTTCACCCGGATCGAGTTTCGTGTCGATGCCCGTAACTCGCGCAGCCAGGCGGCGATGACCAAGCTCGGCGCGGTGCGCGAAGGCGTGATGCGGCAGGATCGCACGACCTGGACCGGCCATCGCCGCGATACCGTCCTCTACTCGATCCTTCAGGGCGAGTGGCGATGAGCACCGATTGCCGCTAATCCGATGCCGATGCCCGCCTTCCGCCTCCTCTCCGCGCTGTTCCTGACCGCGCTCGCCGCCGTCCCGCTGTCGGCGAAGAGCCTGACCGTCCGGATGGGCGAGACCTGGCTGTTCGCGGTTCGCCACGGCGCGCCGACCAACGCCCGCAAGGTCGCGCCCGCCGTCGCTGCCGTCCCCGGGCAATTCAAGGTCTCGCTCCAGCCGCTGTTCGGCTCGACCTTGACCATCACCAACGCCAGCCGCTTCGATTACGCCTATCGCGCGACGCTCATCCTCCCGTCTGGCGAGCCCGGCGCTGCCAAGTCCTGCGCGATCCCGGCGAATGGCGTGGTCGCGGTCGAGCATTGGCCCAAACCCCTCGCCGCGGTCCGTCTCGACCGCTTCAAGCCTGCCCCGGTCGGCTCGCTCTGCCCCTGATGGCCAAGCTCTATTTCTATTATGCGGCGATGAATGCCGGCAAATCGACCACCCTGCTGCAGGCCGATTATAATTATCGCGAGCGCGGGATGGAGACGATGCTGTGGACCGCAGCGCTTGACGATCGTTCGGGGGGCGGGACGATCGAGTCGCGCATCGCCCTATCCGCCCCCGCTTATACGTTCTCGGAAGACGTCGACCTGTTCGCCGCGCTTGGCGAGGAATTGAAGCGTCGCCGAATCGATTGCGTCCTGGTCGACGAGGCGCAATTCCTGACCCAGCGCCACGTGCTCCAGCTGTGCCGGATCGCCGACGAACTTTCGATCCCGGTGCTTTGCTACGGCCTGCGCACCGATTTCCAGGCCAAGTTATTCCCCGGCTCAGCTGCCTTGCTCGCGCTCGCCGACAATCTCGTCGAGCTGAAGGCGGTGTGCGAGTGCGGGCGCAAGGCAACGATGAACCTGCGGGTAGATCAGGATGGCTTCGCGGTCGCGCGCGGCGAGCAGACCGAGATCGGCGGCAATGAGCGCTATATCGCGCTTTGCCGCCGCCATTTCTTCGAGCGACTCTACCAGAGCGAAGCACACCAGCTCCGTCTCGGCCTGACGCGCCCGAGTTGAACATGCTTCACGGCTGGATCATCCTCGACAAGCCGATTGGTCTCGGCTCGACCTCGGCCGTATCTGCGGTCAAACGCGCTCTTCGCGAAGCGGGCGAGCCCAAGACGAAGGTCGGCCATGGCGGAACGCTTGATCCCCTCGCGTCGGGAGTTCTTCCGATCGCGCTCGGTGAAGCGACCAAGCTGGCGGGACGAATGCTCGACGCGACCAAGGCCTATGATTTTACCGTAAAATTCGGTCAGCAAACCGACACGCTTGACCTCGAGGGCAAGATCATCGCCGCCAGTGACGTGCGTCCAACGCTAACCAAAATCGAAGCAGTCCTGCCCCGCTTCACCGGCCCGATCGACCAAGTGCCCCCGGCGTATTCCGCGCTAAAGGTCGATGGCGAGCGGGCTTATGATTTGGCGCGCAAGGGGGAATCCGTGGTGCTCGCCAGTCGAGCAGTCACCATCCATGCGCTCCACTTGGTCTCGGTCGATGGCGACGGCGCCACTTTCTCGGCCACGGTATCCAAAGGCACCTACATCCGTTCGCTCGCGCGCGACATCGCGCTGGCGCTCGACTCGGTCGGGCATGTCACCATGCTTCGCCGCACAAGGGCTGGTCCGTTCGGTCTCGAACAAGCGATTTCGCTGGACTTTCTGCATGACGCCGCTAAGGCGCGCGCACTGACGAGGATGGTTCTCCCGCTTACCGCGGGGCTGGACGACATCCCGGCCCTCCCCGTCACTCCCGACCAGGCCCGTCTGCTCCGTCATGGACAGTCGCTGTTCGGGATCCCCGCGAAACCGGGGCTTTCGCTCGCGACGGACGGCTCGACGCCGGTTGCGCTAATCGAAAGCGACGGTGCCACGATCAAGGTGGTGCGCGGGTTCAACCTCGAGACTTAAGGAGTATGACGATGTCGATTACCGCCGAGAAAAAGGCCGAAGTGATCAAGGACAATGCCCGCGCCGACAACGACACGGGTTCGCCCGAAGTGCAGGTCGCGATCCTCACCACCCGGATCAACCAGCTGACCGACCATTTCAAGATGCACGCGAAGGACAATCATTCGCGCCGCGGCTTGCTGATGATGGTCAACAAGCGCCGTTCGTTGCTCGATTATCTCAAGCGCGAGGACAGTGAGCGCTATACTGCGCTGATCGCCAAGCTCGGCCTTCGCAAGTAATTCTCCAAGGGCGCCCCTCGCGGCGCCCTTGTCCTATCGGGCGCTCCGCATTTCGGCGGGCCGCCCATGGGGCCTGAAATGCCCCACCCCGCCGCGAGCCGGATTGCTCGCACTTAGATGAACCCATGACGCATCCGGCGCATGGGCGAAGGAAATACAATGTTCGATATCAAGACTGTGGAAATTGACCTCGGCGGCAAGACGCTGAAGCTCGAAACCGGCCGCGTTGCGCGCCAGGCCAATGGTGCCGTGATGGCGACCTTGGGCGAAACCGTCGTGCTGTGCGCCGTCACCGCCGCCAAGTCGGTTAAGCCGGGGCAGGACTTCTTCCCGCTGACCGTCCATTATCAGGAAAAATATTCGGCCGCCGGACGTATCCCGGGCGGCTTCTTCAAGCGCGAACGCGGCGCCACGGAAAAAGAAACCCTCACCAGCCGCCTGATCGATCGGCCGATACGGCCGTTGTTTCCGGAAGGGTTCTACAACGAAGTCCTCGTGATTGCGCAGGTGCTGTCCTACGACGGCGAGAACGAGCCCGACATCCTGGCGATGATCGCCGCGTCGGCCGCGCTGACGATTAGCGGCGTGCCCTTCATGGGCCCGATCGGCGGCGCGCGCGTCGGCTATCTGAACGGCGACTATATCCTCAACCCGACCAACACCGAGGTTGCCGAGGGCGATCTCGACCTGGTCGTCGCGGGAACGCTCGACGCGGTGATGATGGTCGAATCCGAAGCCAATGAGCTGTCGGAAGACGTCATGCTCGGAGCGGTGATGTTCGCCCATGCCGCTTCCAAGACGGTCTGCCAGGGCATCATCAAGCTGGCCGAGAAAGCCGCCAAGGAGCCGTGGGAGCTCGCCACCGGCGACGCCAAGACCGCGGCCAAGGCCAAGCTCAAGACCATCGTCGGCAAGGACATCGAGGCGGCGTACAAGCTGACCGACAAGGGCCAACGCTCGACCGCGCTCAATGCCATCCGCGACAAGGCCAAGGACGCGTTCACCGATGCCGACGCGCAGGAGCAGATGTCCGCATCCAAGGCGGTCAAGAGCCTCGAGGCGGATATCGTCCGCACCGCGATCCTCAAGGAAGGTCGCCGCATCGACGGCCGCGATACCAAGACCGTCCGCCCGATCGAGGCGATGGTCGGTTTCCTGCCCCGCGCGCATGGTTCGGCCTTGTTCACCCGCGGCGAGACCCAGGCGATCTGCACCACCACGCTGGGCACCAAGGAATCGGAGCAGATGATCGACGGCCTCGACGGCCTGACCTACAGCCGCTTCATGCTGCACTATAACTTCCCGCCTTATTCGGTCGGTGAAGTGGGCCGCTTCGGCGCCCCGTCGCGGCGCGAGACCGGCCACGGCAAGCTCGCCTGGCGCGCGCTTCGCCCGATGCTGCCGTCGAACGAGGATTTCCCTTACACCATCCGCGTCCTGTCGGACATCACCGAGAGCAATGGCTCGTCGTCGATGGCCACCGTGTGCGGCGGTTCGCTGTCGATGATGGACGCGGGCGTTCCGTTGATCCGTCCGGTCGCGGGAATCGCGATGGGCCTGATCCTGGAGGGCAAGGACTTCGCGGTGATCAGCGATATCCTGGGCGACGAGGATCATCTCGGCGACATGGACTTCAAGGTCGCCGGAACGTCCGAGGGCATCACCACGATGCAGATGGACATCAAGGTCCCCGGAATCACCGAGGAGATCATGAAGGTCGCCTTGGCGCAGGCCAAGGAAGGTCGCGCGCACATCCTCGGCGAAATGGCGAAAGCGCTCGATCACACGCGTGAAGAATTGAGCGCGCATGCACCGCGGATCGAGACCATGTCGATCCCCAAGGACAAGATCCGTGAAGTGATCGGCACCGGCGGCAAGGTGATCCGCGAGATCGTCGCCACCACCGGCGCCAAGGTCGACATCGACGACGAGGGCGTGATCAAGATCTCGTCTTCCGACCTCGACCAGATCGAGGCCGCCCGCCAGTGGATCATCGGCATCGTCGCCGAGCCCGAGCCGGGCACGATCTACACCGGCAAGGTCGCCAACATCGTCGATTTCGGCGCGTTCGTGACCTTCATGCCGGGCAAGGACGGCCTGGTCCACGTCTCGGAAATCAAGAATGAGCGGGTCGAGAATGTCCGCGACGTCCTGACCGAAGGCCAGGAAGTGAAGGTCAAATTGCTCGAGGTCGACCAGCGCGGCAAGGTCCGCCTGTCGATGCGCGTCGTCGACCAGGAAACCGGCGCCGAGCTGGAGGACAGCCGGCCCCCGCGTGAAGCCGGTGATCGTCCCGATCGCGGCCCGCGCCGTGATGGTGGCGGCGGCGAAGGTCGTGGTGATCGTGGCCCGCGTCGCGATGGCGGCGGCGGCGGTGGTCGTGGCGAAGGCCGCGATCGTGGTCCGCGCCGTGAAGGTGGCGGTGGTGACCGTGGTCCGCGTCGCGAAGGCGGCGGTGATCGTGGTCCTCGTGGCGAAGGCGGAGATCGTGGTCCGCGTCGGGATCGCGAAGGCGGCAATTCGGACGGCCCAGCCCCCGAATTCGCCCCGGCGTTCCTGAACCCCGAAAACGATTAAGCCTCGGCTCACGTCGGAAACAAGGAAGGCCCCGCAGCGATGCGGGGCCTTCTTTGTTAGAGAGTGTCGATGATCGTGCGCCGTATGAATGCGCCGCCAAACATCTCTGTTACAATTGCCGACCGCGAGGCACAGGCGCTCACGGCGCGCTGTCGTGAGAAACGCTGGAGGTTGCTCCAGCAATTCGGGTGTCTGGAAATCGCGCTCAAGCGGCGGCTGAAAAATCCACCAAAAACATTCGGCTCGAAAATACGCGCCTGGATTAAGGAAGATCCGTCTGCCAAGCAGTTCGAACGGCTGATACCCGCTCGCAACCTGCTTGCGCATGCCTTTGTTCAATGTGTCCAATCCGACGGCGTGATGTATGCCCTTTGGGAAATCGCTGATGATCCTGGCGACCTGAATTGTGCAAAATTCGACAATGACGCGCTGACGGAATGGACGAACGAATTGCTTCAGCTTCTTGAAGCGGCGATCGCATCGGCAGGGGTGCATTGAAGAAACGTTGAAGTCGGCATCGCAAAAGGTTACATGTAACCAAAGGAATCGCGATGACCGCTCACTCTCCCACCCCGCGCAAGCCCACCTCCTCGAGCAAGAAGGTGCAGGATTATCGCACCCGGATGCGCGCCAAGGGAATGAAGCAGGTGCAGTTCTGGGTGCCTGACACGAAGTCGGCGGCGTTCAAGGCGCAGGCGAAGCGTGAGTCGCTGCTGATCGCGCAAAGCCCACATGACGCCGACGACCAGGCGTTCATCGATTCCATCTCCGAATATTGATTTTGAAACGGGGGGAAATCTGGACCTCGGCGGGCGGCGCCGCTGACGTCGGCAAGCCTCGCCCCGTCCTGATCGTGCAGGCCGATGATTTTTCCGAGACCGCTTCGGTCACCATGTGCCCAATCACGTCGCATGATGTCGGAACTCGCCATTCGCGCGTTGCGATCAACTCGTCAGAAGCAAACGGCCTGCGCGAGCCATCCTTCGCCATGGCTGACAAGATCACCACCGTCCCGCGCGAGCGATTGGGCAAGAAGCTTGGCGAGCTAAGTCCGGCGGCGATGGTTGCGGTGGAGCGGGCGATGGTGGTGTTTCTGGGGTTGGCGGGGTAAGCGGGGTTCGTGTCAAGCGGGATGGCCCTGCCCCAGAATTTGCCCCGGCGTTCCTGAACCCCGAAGGTGATTAAGCCTCGGCTCCAGTCGAAAACAACCAAGGCCCCGCGAGCGGCCGCGGGGCCTTTTTGCTACACGCTTCGCTGATGCGCACCCGGTTGAGCATTTGCGCGAAGAAAGCGCGGTTCGTGTCCGCGGAGGATGCGCGGCGGATCGCCGAGCGCGGCGGCGTTGCTTTACGCGCCTACCGCTGCGACCGCTGCGGTATGTTCCACCTCACCAGCCGGACAAAGGGCAAGTGGCAGTCACGCGTCTCGGAGTCCCGGGATAGTCATTGATCCGTCGATCATCTTTCATAGACGCCCATTAACCATCCGCGCTCCACCTAACAGGGAGCAGCAATATGCCGATCGGCCCATCTTCGTCGAGGGATTCTTTCCTCCTCGCGACCGAACCCAACGTTCATTTCACCGCGATTGTGACGACCGGCGACTCGCTGGCCGGTAACGGCGTCTTCGGCGGCATTCCCGACGGAATCGGCGCCTTCGACAATGGCAACGGCACAGCCACCGTGCTGGTCAATCACGAGCTCAACAATCTTCAGGGGGTCGTCCGCGACCATGGCTCGATCGGCGCGTACATCGACCGGCTGGTGATCGACAAGGCGACCCTGGCCGTCGTTTCGTCGGACGATCTGATCCAGACGGTCCACCTGTGGGACGACGCCGCCGACAGTTATGTTATCGGGACCACCGCGTTCAGCCGCTTCTGTTCGGGCGACCTCGCCGCGCCGACTGCATTTTACAATCCAGCGACCGGGCTCGGCACGCAGGTCCACATCTACCTGACCGGCGAGGAAAGCGGCGTCGAGGGCCGGGCGACCGCCTCCCTGACCGACGGCGCGCATGTCGGCAACACCTACGAACTGCCGTTCCTCGGCAACATGGCGTATGAAAATTTGGTCGCCAACCCGTACGCGCAGAACAAGACCGTGATCAGTCTGACCGACGACGGTAAGAACGGCCAAGTCTATATATATATCGGTACCAAGCAGTCGACCGGCAGCGAGATTGATCAGGCCGGTCTGACGAACGGCGCACTTTACGGAATCAGGGTCACCGGCATCCTCGATGAGGTCAACGGCGCGCCCGCCAATGGCAATTTCACGCTCCAGGAAATCGGCCCGGGGGGCAACGTCAGCAACATGACGGGTGCCCAGATCGACGCCGAGAGCGAAGCCGAGGGCGTAACCAGCTTCCTTCGCCCCGAAGACAGCGCGTGGGACCCTCAGCACCCCAACACGCTCTATTTCACCACCACCAACAGCTTCACCGGCAATTCGCGGCTGTACCAGGCGACCTTCACCGACATCAACCACCCCGAACTGGGCGGGACGATTGTCGCGGTGCTCGACGGCACCGAAGGCCAAAGGATGTTCGACAATCTGACCGTCGCCGACGGCAAGATCATCCTGCAGGAAGACCCGGGCAACCAGAGCTATGTCGCCAAAATCTACGAATATGACATCGCCACCGATACGTTGAGCGTCAGCGGCATTTTTAATCCGGCGCAATTCACGCCCGGCGCACCGGGGTTCATCACCCAGGACGAAGAAAGCTCGGGCGTCATCGATGTGACCAGCATTTTCGGCGATTCGGACACGCGCGCTTATCTGCTCGACGCGCAGGTGCACGCACTGACCGGCGTTCCCGCGACCGTCGAACAGGGTCAGTTGCTGCTGATGACGGTTGATACGCCATTCCTGATCGGCGGCAACGGCGACGACATCCTGTTCGGCAGCGCCGCCAACGAAGTCCTTCGCGGGTTCAACGGCAATGATCGCGCCGATGCCGGTTCGGGCAATGACCAATTGTACGGCGGGAACGGCAACGACGTCCTTAACGGCGGCGCTGGCAACGACCAATTGTTCGGTGAAAACGGCACCGATCGCCTCGACGGCGGCGCCGGCAATGACCGGATCGAAGGCGGCAATGGCAATGACGTTCTGATCGGCGGGGCCGGTGACGATGTGCTCGTCGGCGGTCGCGGCGACGACCAGTTCGTGATCGGCAGCCTGACCACCGTCGGCCATGACCAGATCATCGACTTCACCGGCGGAGATCGCTTGCTGAGCGGTAGCTGGCTGCCCGATTCCAACAACGACGGCCGGATCGACCTGAGCAGTGGCAATCTCGTCCTCGACGCGGGCAACTCGATCGACTTCGGCACTTCGGTCGGGGCGCTGCGTTACCTCGGCGACGTTAGCCTCGATGGGACAGCGTACCATAGTTACGGCGCGGTCAGCGGCGGCGGTAGCAGCGGCAATGGCGGTGGCGGCGGGGCTCCTGCATTCACGTATGCGGCGGCCTATGCGCCAATCCCGTTCACGACCGAAATGCTGCCGATGCACACCGAGGGGCATTACGGAATCTTTTAAAGGCGATAGCCTGCCCCGCGTCATCGATGTCGCGGGGCAGGATCGCTTCGGGCAAAGGATCTTCGGCATTTCGTGCTGTCCTACAGCCCCAAAGCTAGCATAAGTGCTTCACCTCCGATCGCGTGGAGGCCCTTATGTCAGCGAAAATCACCACCCGGCGCCGCGCCAAGTTCCTGCACTTCCTCGCCGCGTCGGGGAATGTTTCGTTGTCTGCCGAGCGGGCCAAGGTTTCGCGGTCTTGGGTGGGGCTGCATCGGGCTGGCGATCCGGCGTTTGAGGCGGCTTGTGTGGCGGCGCTGGGGGTGGCTCGGACGCGGTTTAGAAAACCCCCCCCTTCGCCAACCTTCCATCGTCCCCAAGGTGACGATGGAGCCTTTCAGTCGGCTTCGCCCCTAACCCCTCCCTCAAGCGGGAAGGGAATTGTGTCGAATCACCCCCCGACCGGGTGGGGGTTTCTGGACGGAGCGGAGCTGGTGGTTCGGGGCAGCGGCGGATCAGGTGGCGGGCGGCGGGTGCAGATCGGGCGGGCGCGGGTCGGGCAATGGACGGCGCGGGTCGAGCGGCGGTTCCTGTCCGCGCTGTCGGCGACGTGCAATGTCAAGGCGGCGTGCGCCGAAGTCGGGCTGGCGCATTCGTCGGCCTATGCCCACCGGCAGCGCTGGATCGCCTTCGCCGAGGCGTGGGACGCGGCGATCAAGGAAGGCTATATGCGGATCGAGGCGGCGCTGATCGAGCGCGGGTGCAACATCTTTTCCAGCCTGGACGAGATGCCGCTGAGCCCGATCCCGACGATGAGCGCGGCCGATGCGATCCACCTGCTGCATATGCACAAGAACATCGCGCACGGGATCGGCGGGCGGCCGGGCAAGAGCTGGCAACGGCCAAGGTCGCTCGATGAGGTGCGCGATTCGATCCTGCGCAAGCTCGAGGCGATCGAGAGCAGCCGGGCGCTCAGCGAGACGCAGCGCGCGGCGGACGAGCGCGAGTATCGGCGGCGGCGGGGATGAGGGACGGCACCAAGTGGTTGCGGCCTTGACCTGCCCGCCAAACTCCGCGAGAGGCAGCCCACGATGACCAATGCCCTCCACTTCCCCGCAGCCCCGTGCTCGGACGTCCCCAGGACGTCCTCCGCGCAAGGCTGGTGGCGCCCCGTCCTTCTGGCGGCGCGATGGCGTGGGTGGTGAACTTCTAACACCAACCGACCTTTTTCGAGCCCGCCCAACCGGCGGGTTTTTTATTGCCCGCGATTCTTCCAGTCGAGGACATGTTTCATGTTGAATGCCGCACTTTCGCTTGCCGCGACCGACGACCTTCCGGTCCCCAACCCGCTGCCCAAATTGCTGTCGGGCGAGGATCTGCCGATCCATGACAGCGAGCATCTGTTCGAGCGCCTCGTGCTCGGCAAACTCGAGCCGGCCGAGATTGCCGGGATGCTGATCGCGCTTCGGATGAAGGGCGAGACCGCCGAGGAGATGATCGGCGCGGCGCATGCCCTGACCGCCGCCGCGCTGCCGTTCGAGCGGCCCGATTATCTGTTCGCCGACTGCTGCGGCACCGGTGGCGACGGATCGGGGCTGATCAATGTCTCGACCGCGACCGGGTTCGTCGCCGCGGCGTGCGGATTGCCGATCGCCAAACATGGCAATCGCTCGATCAGTTCGAAATGCGGATCGGCCGACGTGCTCGAGGCGGTCGGGGCGACAATCGACCTGAAGCCGGGCGCGGCGCGGGCGATGCTCGACGCGATCGGCTTCTGCTTCCTGTTCGCGCCGGCCTATCACCCGGGGATGAAGCATGCCGCTCTGGTGCGGCGGCAGCTGGCGGTGCGGACGGTGATGAATTTGCTCGGGCCGTGCATCAATCCGGCGCGGCCGCCGGTGCAATTGCTCGGCGTGGCCGATCCGACGATGCTTCGCCGGATCGCGCAGACGCTCGACGCGGTGGGCGTGAAACAGGCGCTGGTGGTCCACGGGTCGGGGCTCGACGAGGTGGCGCTTCACGGCGAGACGCGGGCGATCCGCCTGTCGAACGGCGAAATGACCGAGGTCGAGATTGCGCCCGAGGATGCCGGGATCGAGCGCGCAGCGCTCAAGGTGGTGACCGGCGGAGACGTGGCGGAGAATGCCACTCGGCTCAAGCTGCTGCTCGCCGGGCAAGGGACCGCCGCGGAGAATGACATCGTCATCCTCAACAGCGCGGCGTTGCTGATGACCGCGGGGAAAGCGAACGACCTGGTGGACGGCGCGGGCCAAGCGCGCGAGGCGTTGCTGTCGGGCAAGGCGGGTGTGGTGCTCGACCGGTTCGTCGAGATGAGCAATGGCTGATTTAGCCATCGACCGACTGGGACGCCTGGGCGAGATCATCGCGCACAAGCGCATCGAGGTGGCGGAACGGCTGGCGGGGGCGGATTTGTCCGCTGCCCGGCCGACGACGCGCAGCCTGGTCGCAGCGTTGGCTGAGCCCGGCGCGCGGTTCATCTTCGAATATAAACGGCGGTCGCCGTCGGAAGGGGCGCTTGGCGAGGCGCTCGATCCGGGTGCGGTGGCGCGGGCGTATTCGGGGGTCGCGGACGCGATGAGCGTGCTGACCGATACGCGCTTCTTCGGCGGGTCGCTGGGCGATCTGGAAGCGGCTCGGAAACAGTTCGACGGGCCGATTTTGGCGAAGGATTTCGTCGTCGACGTGCGGCAGGTGGCCGAGGCGCGGATGGCCGGGGCCGATGCGGTGCTGGCGATCCTGTCGGTGCTCGATGACGCGGAGACGCGGGCGGTGATGGCCGAAGCCAAGCGGCTCGGGATGGATGTGCTGGTCGAGGTTCATGACGAGGCCGAGATGCGCCGCGCGGTCGCGCTGGGCGCGCCGCTGATCGGGATCAACAATCGCGACCTGAAGAGTTTTCGGACCGATCTTGGAGTGACCGAGCGACTGGCGCGAATGGCGGGCGATGCGCTGGTGATTTCGGAATCGGGGATTGCCAGCCGCGCCGACATCGAGCGGCTGTCGAGCCATGTCGATGGATTTTTGATCGGGTCGAAGCCGATGAAGAGCGGCGATCCGCACGGCGAGGCGCGCGCGCTGGCGTTTGGACGAGTCAAATTGTGCGGGATGCGGACCGCGGAGGATCTGCGAGCGGTTCACCAGGCGGCGTATGTGGGGCTGGTGTTTGTTCCGGGGACGCCGCGCGAGACGACGCTTGACCAGGCACTGGCAATGATCGCCGAGGTCGAGAACCACCCGCCGCTGGTCGCCGTGTTCCGCAATGCATCGCAAGGGCAGGTCACCGACATCGCGAACCATCTGCCGCTGGCGGCGATCCAGCATCATTACCCTGCCTATGATGCTGCACAAGCCAACCACGGCCCTGAACACTGGCTCGCCGAAGCGCCCGGCGACCCGATCCGCCCCGCCGACCGACTGGTGTTCGACAACGGCGCTGGCGGCACCGGAAAGCGGTTCGACTGGTTGACGATCCGCGATCGCCCCGAATTACCCCAGGCGCTGCTGGCAGGCGGGATCGGGACGCATAATGCGATCGCGGCCCAGCGGCTCGGCGCTTATGCGCTCGACGTGGGTTCATCGGTGGACGAACGGCCGGGGGTCAAATCCCACGCCAAGATTGCGCAATTGTTCGACACATTGCGCCCCATTTCACTCGAAAAGGTTCAAGTATCATGCGTCTGAACGGTCGGTTCGGCAAATTTGGCGGCTGCTTTGTCCCGGAAATTTTGCTCCCCGCGCTCGAGCAACTCGAGGCCGCCTTCCTCGACAGCGAGGCCGATCCGGCGTTCTGCGCCGAGCTCGACGATCTGTTGACCAATTATGCCGGGCGCCCGACTCCGCTGACATTATGCCGCAACGTTGGGGGCCGCAACCTTGGCGGGACGGCGAAAATCTATCTCAAGCGCGAGGACTTGCTCCACGGCGGGGCGCACAAGACCAACCAGGTGCTGGCGCAGGCATTGCTCGCCAAAAGGATGGGCAAGACTCGGCTGATTGCCGAAACCGGGGCCGGGCAGCACGGAGTCGCAACCGCGATGGTCGGCGCGTTGTTCGGACTTCCGACGCAGATTTACATGGGGTCGGACGATATCGAGCGGCAGGCGCTCAACGTCTATCGGATGCGGCTGATGGGGGCCGAGGTGATCCCGGTGACGAGCGGCGACCGGACATTGAAGGATTCGGTCAACGAGGCGCTGCGCGACTGGGCGTCAAGCTTCGAGACGACGCATTACATCCTCGGCACCGCGGCGGGCCCCCACCCCTTCCCGCTGATGGTCCGCCAGTTCCAGCGCGTGATCGGCAAGGAAGCCCGGGCGCAAGTGCTGGCGGCTGAAGGTCGGTTGCCCGATGCGGTGATTGCCTGCGTCGGCGGCGGGTCGAACGCGATCGGGCTGTTCGCCGATTTTGTTGACGATGAACGCGTTCGGCTGGTCGGGGTCGAGGCCGCGGGCAAGGGCCTGAATGGCGGCGAGCATGGCGCGACGTTGCAACGCGGGACGCCGGGGATATTGCACGGGTCCGAGACGCTGATCCTGCAGGATGAGGACGGGCAGGTGTCGGACAGCTGGTCGGTATCGGCGGGACTCGATTATCCAGCGGTCGGGCCCGAGCATGCGCATCTGATGGACATTGGCCGCGCGGATTATGTCGGTTGCACCGATGTCGAAGCGATGGCGGCGTTCAGCGCACTGTCGCTTCACGAGGGGATCATCCCGGCCTTGGAAACGGCACATGCGGTGGCCGAGGCGCTGCGGATCGCCGAGGAGCAGCCCGAGGCGCTGCTGGTGGTCGGCCTGTCGGGGCGCGGCGACAAGGACATGGCCCAAGTGCAGGGTTTGCTCGAGGTGACGGCATGAGCCGCTATCCCGCGATGTTCGCTGCACTAGCGGCGCGAGACGAGGCCGCGTTCGGCGGGTTCCTGATGCTCGGGCATCCCGACGCGGCACGCTGCGGCGAGTTGCTCGATGCGATGGTCGAGGGCGGGGCGGACATGGTCGAGGTCGGGATTCCGTTCAGCGATCCGGTGGCCGACGGCCCGGTGATCGCCGCCGCAGCCAAGCAGGCGCTCGAAGGTGGAACGAGGACCGCCGATTGCATCGCGATGATCGCCGCCTTCCGCGCGCGCCATCCCGACATTCCGGTCGGAATCCTGACCTACGCCAATATCGTCGTCGCGCGCGGGCGGGAGCGGTTCTGCGGCGAACTGGCCGAGGCCGGCGCCGACAGCTTGCTGGTCGCCGATGTCCCCTCGATCGAAGCCGCGCCGTGGGCCGAGGCGGCGGTGAAGACGGGGATCGATCCGGTGCTGATCGCCGCGCCGACCACCCCCGCGCCGGCGCTGGCGACGATCGCCAAGCTGGGGCGCGGTTACACGTATTGCGTCGCGCGGCTGGGGGTTACCGGCACGGCACAGGGACCGGCGCTAAGCCATCGCCAGCTGTTCGACGATCTCGCCCGCCTCGGCGCGCCGCCGCCGGTGCTCGGCTTCGGGATTTCGTCCCCCGAGCAGGTCGCGCAAGCGGTCGCCGCAGGGGCGGCCGGGGTGATCAGCGGGAGCGCTATCGTCGAGCGCGCGGCACTGCTCGATGCGGCGGCCGAGATACGCTCGTTCTGCGCGACGATGAAGGCCGCTACCCACCGCGTCTAACGACCCTTTGCGATTCCATCGCTCCCGGCGTATTTCCCCCCGGGACTCGGGACTAACAGGGGGGCAATATCGTGAAACAGTCGGTTCGGTTGATGGCGCTTGGCGCCATCGTGATGCTCGCCGCCGCCTCGCCGGCGCTGGCCGGGGGCTCGAAAGTCTCCTCGCCGCTGGCGCTGGCCAAGCAGGCGGACAAGTTGAAACCCGGCGACTGGGTGTGGGCGCCGAACATCGCGCCCAAGGGGCCGGTGTTGGTCTATGTCGAACTCGATCGCCAGCTGGCCACCGTCTATCGCAACGGGGTGCGGATCGGGGTCACCACCATCTCGTCGGGCAAGCCGGGGTACAATACACCCAACGGCGTGTTCACGATCCTGGAAAAGGATATCGATCACAAATCGCGCACCTATGACAATGCGCCAATGCCGTATCAGCAACGGCTGACGTGGAAAGGCGTGGCGATGCATGCCGGCAATCTGCCCGGCTATCCGGCGAGCCACGGCTGCGTCCGACTGCCATTCGAATTTTCGAAATTGATGTTCACGACCACGACGATGGGCGGGACGGTGGTCATCGCCAATGGCCCGAGCGACCCCTACAAGCGCGCGCCCGCCGGGGTGCTTGCGCCATTGAAGGCCGGCGGCGTGGTCGAAGCGCGAGTACCGTTGCTGAACAGCGAAGCCTTCCGCTGGGCCCCCGACCTGGCTTTGAGCGGGCCGGTGTCGATCATCATTTCAACCAAGGACCAGATGGTGGTGGTGCTTCGCAACGGCACCGAGATCGGCCGGGCGCGCGCGGTGGTCAACCAACAGGCGTCGGATTCGCAGGTGCTGACCCTGGCCAAGAATTTACGCGGCCGAAACGAGTGGATCCAGGTCGGGGTCAATAACCTCAAGGCCGAGGATGCGGCGATCGTCAGCACCCAGGGTGTCGAGCGGATGCAGATGCCCGCGCCGTTCGTCGTGCGGATGCGCGAAGTGATGGCGCCAGGAACGACGGTGCTGATCACCAGCGCCAGCGTCGATGCGCAAAGCACCGGGGTACAGACGACGGTGATTTCGTCCGAGGAGTGAGAGCCGACAGGTGATGGTGGAGCTGAGGAGGATCGAACTCCTGACCTCTGCAGTGCGATTGCAGCGCTCTCCCATCTGAGCTACAGCCCCGCACCCGTCGGAAGAGGCCCAATAGCGGCGCTTGCCCCGCCGCGCAATTCCCAGCGACAGAGTTTTTCGGCCTGGCGCGCGAGGTGTGCATCCTGGCTTTCGCGAGGGAACGTGGACCGCTCGATGTTCGTTTTGATGACAGTGCCTTCGAGCCGGAAGGCCAGTCATGAAACGGAGTATTTCCCAATGACCGATGGACGTTACGACAGCCGCCGAGGGCAATTTGATCCGCGTGGACGCGGCCAGGATCAATATGACCGCCAATCCGAGCGGCCGAGCGGCGACGACCGCGGCTTCATCGACCGTGCGCGCGACGAAGTCTCGAGCTGGTTCGGCGATGACGAGGCCGAGCGCCGCCGCGAACGCGACCTGGGGTCCGACGACCGCGGGATGAACGAGCAGAGCTACGACCGCTACGAGCGCAGGCCGCGCTATCGCGACGAAGGCTATCGCCGGCCTTATACCGGGCGTCCGGCGCAAAGCTCAAGCGGCAGTGCGGGCGAGCGCAATTGGGATCGCGGCACCAGCCAGAGCGGGCCCAGCGGCGCATCGACCGAACGCCACGACCCCGATTATTCGCAGTGGCGAAGCCGCCAGATCGACGAACTCGACCGCGACTATGAAGATTTCCGCCGCGAGAACCAGACCCGCTTCGACCGCGAATTCACCAGCTGGCGCGGAGAGCGGCAGGCCAAACGCCAACTGCTCGGCACCGTCACCGAACATATGGACGTGGTCGGATCGGACGATCAGCCAGTGGGCAAGGTCGACTGGGTCAAGGGCGACAAGATCGTTCTTGCCAAGAGCGACAGTGCCGACGGTCGACATCATGCGATCAGTTGCTCGATGGTCGAGCGGATCGAAGACAATAAGGTGATCCTCGGCCAGACCGCCGACGAGGCCAAGCGCACGTTCGCCCGCGAAGGCCGCGACCCGGCCATGACCGAGCGCGAGCAGGAGCAGAATCGCGATAGCGGGCCGCACATGCTCAACCGGAGCTTCTCCGGCACCTATTGAGGAAATATCACAATCGAAGAGCCCGGTCGCAGCGATGCGGCCGGGCTTTTGGTTTGGAGCGAACGGGTTTAGTGCGTTTTTGAAACCAACCCTGGAGAGATGATGATGGCCCGCGCCTGGCAATTGACGAGCCGCCCCCAAGGCATGCCGACCAAGGATGATGCCGCGCTGGTCGAGGTCGCGCTGCCCGCGCTCGGCGAGGGCATGGTCCATGTCCGCAATCGCTGGCTGTCGGTCGATCCGTACATGCGCGGGCGGATGAACGACGTCAAAAGCTACGTCCCGCCGTTCCAGATCGGCCAGCCGATGGAGGGCGGCGCGGTTGGCGAGGTGGTCGAGAGCCGCGACCCGGGCTTTTCACCGGGCGATACGGTGATGCACATGGCCGGGTGGCGCGACGAAGCAGTGGTGCCCGCCGCGAGCCTCAACAAATTGCCGGCGATGCCCGGGGTCGAGCCGCAGGAATTCCTCGGCAATTTGGGGCTGACCGGGGGCACGGCCTATTTCGGGCTATTGGAAGCGGCGTCGGCCAAGGCCGGCGACATCGTGTTCGTCTCGGCCGCCGCCGGCGCGGTCGGATCGGCAGTGGTCCAGATCGCCAAGGCCAAGGGAATGACCGTCATCGGATCGGCCGGCGGGCCCGACAAGTGCGCGTTCGTCAAGTCGCTCGGCGCCGACCGGGTGATAGACTACAAGGCCAGGCCGGTGATTAAGTCGCTGATCGCCGCGGCGCCGGACGGGATCGACGTCTATTTCGACAATGTCGGCGGCGATCACCTCGATGCCGCACTCGCGGTCGGACGCAAGAACGCACGCTTCGCAATGTGCGGGGCGATCGAAAATTATAACAGCGGCGAACCGACCTCGCTGCGCTACATCATGCGGATCATCGGCATGCGGATGCGGCTGCAGGGATTCATCTACACCGATTACCTCGGCCAGCTCGGCCCGTTCTACAAGGACATGGGCGCGATGATGGCGGCGGGGCAGTTGAAGTCGCGCGACACGGTGGTCGAGGGTCTCGACCAGACCCTCGACGCATTCCTCGGCCTGTTCACCGGTGCCAACACCGGCAAGATGCTGGTCAAGCTGTGAGTGCGCCGTTTCCTCTCGTCGGTCTCGATCATGTCGTATTGCTCGTCGATGGGATGGAGCGGGCGACCATATTCTACACCGCCGTACTTGGCTGCAGTATCGAGAACGACCTTCCGCAATATGCCATGCGCCAGTTGCGTGCCGGGGAGGCCTTGATCGACCTGGTCGACATCGCCGCTCCTGAAGGTAAATGGGCGCGCCCCGACATTGAGGGCGGCCGCAACGTCGATCATGTGGCGCTGGCGCTAGGTCCGGCCGACCCGGGGGCGGTCAGGGACCATCTGGCCATGCATAATATCGCGATTGTCGAGGAAGGAGATAACATCGGCTCGCGCGGCGAGAGCCTGTCGCTCTATTTGCGCGATCCGTCTGGCAATCTCCTCGAACTCAGCTTCGCGCCGGGAAGCTAGCCTAGCGGGTATATTTGCACTGCGATGGGTCGCCGCCCTGCATCCCGGTGCGCAGCGCCTGCATCCGCTGCGCCGAGGTGCCGTGGGTGAAATTGTCGGGTGACACGCGGCCCTGGGTCAGCTGATCGTCGCCAATAGCCTCAGCGGCGCGCATGCCTTCCTCGGCATCGCCAGCCTCGAGTAGGCCCGAGCGCTTGGCCCACACGCCGGCATAGCAATCGGCCTGAAGCTCGACCCCGACCTGGATGGCGTTGCCGCCCGCCGTGCTTGAACTGGCCTGCGCCGAGGACGAGCGGTCGAGCGTGCCCTCGAGGTCCTGGACGTGATGGCCGACTTCATGGGCGATGACATAGGCCTGGGCGAAATCGCCCGGCGCCTGGAAGCGGCGGGTGAGTTCGTCAAAGAACGCCGGGTCGAGGTAAATCTTCTTGTCGGTCGGGCAATAGAACGGCCCCATCGCCGATTGCGCGGTGCCGCAGCCCGACTGGCCGGCGTTAGAATAGAAATGGAGCGTCGTCGGGGTATATTTCGCCCCGGCCTGCTGGAAGATCTGCCCCCACACCTGCTCGGTCGAGCCGAGCACCTGGCGAGCAAATTTGTCGGTAGTGGGATCGACCTTGATCCCGGCCGAACTCGGCGAGGTCGAGCTGCTCGTACTGCCGCCGCCGAGCCCGCCGAGCGAGGTCAGGGCGCAATAGCCGAGCGCGAGAATGATGATCCCGACGATCCCGAAGCGCGAGGCAACGATCTGGAACAGCAAGCCGAACAACCCGCCGCCCATTCCGCCCAGTCCGCCGCCACCGCCGCGGCCCGAATCATATTCGACGTTACCGCTTTCGGGTGCATCGCCTATCCGCATCACGCTCTCCCTGTTGTCACCGTTCAATGCTCCACCAGCGTAACGGTTGCAAATGGCGGCGGCTGCGGCAAGAGCGGCATCAGTCCCCCGCGAAAGGAATAATAATGCTCCTCGACGGCAAGCGTGCACTGATCACCGGATCGACATCCGGCATCGGCCTGGCGATTGCCCGGGCCTTCGCCGCCGAGGGTGCGGCGATCATGATCAATGGCTTTGGCGACAAGGACGAGATCAAGGCGATTTGCGAGGAATTGGCCAAGTCGTCGGGTGCGAAAGCGCTGCATGACGGCGCCGACCTCGGCAAGCTCGACCAGATCGACCAGATGATCGCGCGTTGCACGTCGGGAATCGGGTCGCCCGAGATATTGGTCAACAATGCCGGGATCCAGTTCGTCTCCCCGGTCGTCGATTTCCCGCCGGAGAAATGGGACGACATCATCCGCATCAACCTGACCGCGGTGTTCCACACCACCCGCTTTGCCTTGCCCGAGATGCGGCGGCGCGGATGGGGTCGGATCATCAACACCGCCTCGGCCCACAGCCTGGTAGCGAGCCCCAACAAGAGCGCCTATGTCGCGGCCAAGCATGGAGTCGCCGGCTTGACCAAGACGGTGGCGCTGGAAACGGCGCGCGACGGGATCACCGTCAACTGCATCTCACCCGGCTATGTCTGGACGACCCTGGTCGAGAACCAGATTCCCGATACGATGAAGGCGCGCGGGCTGACCCGCGACCAGGTGATCAACGATGTGCTGCTCGCCGCGCAACCGACCAAGCGCTTCGTCACGCCCGAGGAAGTGGCGGGATTGGCGCTGTATCTGTGCGGCGAGAGCGCCGGCTCGATCACCGGGGCCAACTTGTCGATGGACGGGGGCTGGACCGCGCAATAGGCTGGCCGCGATGACTCGCTTCCTTGCCCCCGCCGCCGCCCTGCTGACCCTGTCGGCGTGCAACGCCCTGACCGGTCCGCGCGAGATCATCGGCCGGGAGACCAGCGAATGGCGGGTCGCCGCCACCGGGGCCGACCGCCAGCGCCTAAGTGACTGGCGGAGCACCTTCGTCGAGGCACTGACCAAGGCCCGCGCCGCCGGCCATGGCGCCGAGATCGCCGCCGAGGGCGCGTTGCTCGAACCCGATTCGGGCACGGTCGGGTCGCCGATCCCCAATGGCGACTATCGCTGCCGGGTACTCAAGCTCGGCGCCAAGCGGCCGGGGCTGCTCGACTATGTCGTCTATCCCGCCTTCAACTGCCGCATCCGGCAGGAGAAAGCATTCCAGGGATTCGCCAAGATGAGCGGATCGCAGCGCCCGGTGGGCGTGATCTTTCCCGGCGATTCGATGCGCCAGGTATTCCTTGGCACCCTGGTGCTGGGCGACGAGAAACGCGCGATGCAATATGGCCGCGACCCCGATCGCGACCTTGCCGCCTTCGTCGAAAAGATCGGGCCGAATCGCTGGCGAATGGTGCTGCCGCGGCCAGCGTTTGAATCCACGCTCGACGTGATCGAGCTCATTCCATCGACATGAGGAACACCGCCATGAATCATCGCCTGTTGTTCGCCGCGGCTGCCGCCGCCCTGATCGCCGCACCGGCCGGAGCGGTGACCGTGGGCGAGGCGGTCAGGGCCGACATGCCGTCGCTGATGACGCTATATCGCGATTTCCACACCAACCCCGAACTGAGCATGGCCGAAGTCCGCACCCCGGCCAAGCTCGCCGCCGAAGCGCGCAAATTGGGCTTCACCGTGACCGAGCATGTCGGCAAGACCGGCGTCGTCGCGGTGCTCAGAAACGGCCCCGGGCCAACGTTGCTGATCCGCGCCGACATGGACGGATTGCCGGTGGTCGAGCAGACCGGGTTGGCATTCGCGTCGAAGGTGCGCGCGGTGGCGCGGTCGGGGGTCGAGACCGGAGTGATGCACGCCTGCGGCCATGACACCCACGTCACCACCTGGATCGGCACCGCGCGGCAATTGGTCGCGCGCAAGGCCGACTGGTCGGGGACCCTGGTGATGATCGCGCAGCCGGGCGAGGAAACCGGCGAAGGCGCCAAGGCGATGCTCGACGACGGTCTGTTCACGCGTTTCCCCAAGCCCGACACCGCGATCGCGTTTCATGATGCCGCGGCGCTTCCCGCCGGGGTGATCGGGGTTACGCCGGGCTATGCACTCGCCAACGTCGACAGCGTCGACATCGACGTGAGAGGCGTCGGCGGGCATGGCGCGTATCCGCAGACCACCAAGGACCCGATCGTGCTGGCGAGCCGGATCGTGACGACGTTGCAGACGCTGGTCAGCCGCGAGAATAACCCGGCCGACCCGGCGGTGGTGACGGTCGGCAGCTTCCACGCCGGGGCCAAGCACAACATCATTTCCGACGACGCCAAGCTGCAGCTGACGGTGCGCAGCTACACTCCCGAGGTGCGGGCGCGGTTGCTCGACGGGATCAAACGCATCGCGCGGGGTGAGGCGATTGCGGCGGGAATGCCCGAGGACCGGATGCCGATCGTCACCGTCCGCGACGGCGAATTTACGCCCGCAACGTTCAACACCGAGCCGCTGTCCGACCGCGCTTTGGCATTGTTCACCGATCGGTTCGGGGGGAAGCGCGCGACGAAGACCCCAGCGGTGATGGGCGGCGAGGATTTCAGCCGCTTCTGGCTCGCCGACAACAAGATCCAGAGCCTGATCTTCTGGGTCGGCGGCACCCCGCAGGACAAATGGGCCGCGGCCGGCGGCGACCAGACCAAATTGCCCTCGCTCCACAGCCCGTACTGGGC
The DNA here is from genome assembly GCA_038244345.1 of Sphingomonadales bacterium. Classification (GTDB taxonomy): domain Bacteria; phylum Pseudomonadota; class Alphaproteobacteria; order Sphingomonadales; family Sphingomonadaceae; genus Sphingomicrobium. The sequence continues at coordinate 29,073 of JBBRTO010000006.1, forward strand.
GCCCGACGCCGACGCCGTCATCTCGACCGCGACCGAGGCGATGACCTTGCTGGCGATGGACGTGCTGAAGAAGGGGTGAGAGTGGCGGTCCGATCCGTTCTCACCGTGAACCAAAAATGAGGCTCATTTCGCCTTCCGGTGAAATCTATCCTATCCTGAGGTGTCGACGAATTCAAAAGCCGGGAGCGTTCTACCGGACCAATTTTGACGATTTGGCGCGCATTCCTCGTACAATTCAAAAGCACGAATCCAACTTTTCGGGCGATAAAGAAATAGTTAGTTGTGATCGGGTTAACCGCGTTGTACGAGCCGCGCGGGGAGGCGTCCTAACAGGAGTCTCTAATGGACCGCTTATTGCTCAAACTGGCTGCCGTGTCAGCCCTCGCTCTCTCAAGTTCCGCAATTTCTCAACAGGTGGTTCCAAGCGATCCTGGAAACGCGCAGGGTCCTGCGCCGCTGCGCTACTTTGGCGGTGGCGGAAGTCGGGTGCAGCAGATCTACTCACCCACCTACTTCAGTGGCGTGCAGACGATCAATGCGATCAGTTTCCGTGCCTACCCCGGCTCCGCGCCAAGCTTCTTTTTCGGGAACACGGTTAGTGCCTCGAACATCACAATAACCGCCGGAACAAGCACTGCGTCGGGCAACGATACTTCCGGCCTTGCAAGCGCAACGTTTGCGAACAACATCTTCAATAGTCAAATCGTCTACACCGGCGCTCTGACACTGACCACGGCAGCAACAGGATCGGGCGCGCAGCCGTTCGACTACACGATCAATTTCATGAACCCATTTCTTTATGACCCTTCGGGCGGCAGTCTAATTCTGGACTTCCTGATCCCGAGTTCCGCGACTGTGTCGGGTAACGGTTTTGGCTTTCTTACTTTTGATACAGCGAACACGGAGAATGACGGTGTGTTCAGCGTGGTCGACATCTTCAATGGCGATGCCACGTCAGGCTCATTGTCGACGGCCGGAGCGATTACCCAGTTCACGACCAGCCAGATCGCTGCAGTTCCCGAGCCATCGACCTGGGCGATGATGCTTCTCGGTTTTGGCGCGATTGGCGTTGCGACGCGCCGTCGCAAGCGTCTCACGGGTGCAAGGCAGATGGCCTGATCGCCAATTGCGCATCGTAAGCTGCAGGAGCCCGATTAGCGATAATCGGGCTCCTTTTGCGTTCGGTCTGCTTTCTAACGTAACTGCCCTAGGCGCTCACGTCCGCTCTTCACCCAACGCGGACTTCAGTCCCCTACTCGCTCGCGCGGTCGAGCGCGTCGATCTGGCCGGGCGACAGCTCGAGTTTCAGCGCGGCGATCAACTCGTCCGCCTGCGCCATGCTCGTTGCGCTGGCGATGGGGGCGGTTATTCCGCCCTGGGCTTTGGTCCAGGCCAGCGCGACCGCCGCCAGGCTCTCGCCGGTTTCGGCGGCGACTTCGTCCAACGCGGCGAGGACGGATTTGCCTTTGGGGCTGTCGATATAGTCCACGTTGCGGCCGCCGCGGACCGACTTGCCGAGGTCGTCAGCCGAGCGATATTTGCCGGTGAGGAAGCCGTTGGCGAGGCTGTAATATGGGAAGAAGGCGAGGCCGCGGCCGGTGACGACGTCCTGCAGATCGCCCTCATATTTGCCGCGCTCGACCATATTGTACCAGCCCTGCACCGCGACCGCGGGTTCGATCCCGGCCTGAACCGCCGCATCGAGCGCTTCCTCGACCCGCGCGGCGGAGAAATTGCTCAGGCCCGTGGCGCGAATCTTGCCGGCAGCGCGCAACGCCTCGAACGCGCCGAGGCTGTCGGCGAGCGGGACATCGGGATTGTCGCGGTGCTGGTAATAGAGGTCGATGGTGTCGATCCCCATCCGCTTGAGCGATGCCTCGGCCCCGCGCGCGATGACCTCGGGATGGAGCGAGGCGACATATTCGACGCTGTCGGCCTTGCCGTCGTAGCTGACCTTTTCCAGCTTGCCGTCGAGGAATCCGACCTTGGTGGCGATGACCACCTTGTCGCGCTTGGCGGGATCGCGTTTGAGCCAATTGCCGATCACCGTCTCACTCTCGCCGCCGACATGGCCGGGCGCCCAGGCCGAATAGACGTCGGCGGTGTCGATCATCGTCCCGCCGGCATCGACGAATGCGTCGAGGATGGCGAAACTGGTCGCCTCGTCGGCGGTCCAGCCGAACACGTTGCCGCCGAGCGCCAAGGGCGCCACGACAAGTCCGCTGGTCCCGACCAGCCGCATATGTTTATCGTTCATCGCGGCAGCATAGCGCGGCATTCAGGGTTTGTTTGTAAATTTATCCGACAGTGGCGGCCATGTCGGTGAAATTGACAGTGACGGACTGATGGAAGGCTGGATTGCCTTTCCGGCGCAGGCGATCGCCGCCTTGCTATTCATCGCGCTCATCGGGTGGCGGTTGAAGGCCGGCGTTCGGCTTCCGGCTCAGCGGCTGATGCTGGCCGGGTTCGCGCTCACCGCCTGCTGGTCGTGGCTTAGCGCGATCTCGCCCGACACGCCGCTGACCAACCTGGCCGAGACGTTCCGCAATTTCACCTGGCTCGCCTTGCTCCACAGCCTGACCGGGGGCGGCGAGGCGGTCGAGCGGCAACGCGGGGTGCGGCTGGTCTATGCGGCGGTCGGGGCGGTCCTCGGGCTGCAACTGGTCGCGGACCTGCTGCCGCTGGGGATCGCGCCCGATGCGACTCTCGCGGTCACCGCGACGTTGCTTCGGATCACCGCTGCGGCGGGGCTGCTGGTGCTGGTCCACAATCTTTACGGCCAGGCCGACCCGGTCGGCCGAACGGCGATCACGACAACCTTGCTCGCCTTGGTCGCGACCTGGGGCTACGATCTCAACCTCTACACGTTGAACTATCTCGAGCCCCAGGCGAGCGACGGGCTGGCCGCGTGGCGAGGAGTGGTGGTCGCGTTGACCGCGCCATTGTTCGCGATCGGCGCCGGGCGCGCCGACGGCTGGCGAATCCGGCTGTCGCGCGCCGCCACTTTCCAGTCGCTGTCGCTGCTCGCGATCTGCGCCTATTTCGCGACCATGACGATCCTCGCCACCGCGCTTCGCGGGACCGGGTTCGACTGGTCGCGCCCGATCCTGGTGGCGATGCTCAGCGCGATGACCGTCGGCGCGATGGTCCTGTTGCCGAGTCCGCGCGCGCGGGCCTGGGCCAAGGTCAAGCTGACCAAGCATCTGTTCGAGCACCGTTACGACTATCGCACCGAATGGCTTCGCTTTGCCGACACGCTGGGGCGGTCAGGCAGCGACGTTGCACCGCTCGGCGAACGGCTGATCAGGGCGTTCGCCGATATCCTCGATTGCCCCGGCGGGCTGCTTCTGGTGGCCGACGAGCGCGGCGAGATCAGCCAGGCCGCGGGGTGGATGTGGGACGGCTCGGGCTATAGCACCGATGGGCTCGATCTGGCGCGCTGGGCCGAGCTTGAGCACGACCCGCGAATCCTCGAACTCGACGCGCTTCGCCGCGGCGACCCGCACGGTGGCTCGTCGCTTCCGGTGCCGCCGTGGCTGGCCGAAGGCGACCAGGCGTGGTGCGGCATTCCGCTGGTCCACGGCGGCCGGCTGATCGGGCTGGTGGTCCTCGCCGCGCCCGAATTCCGCCGCTCGCTCGATTGGGAAGATTTCGACCTGCTCAAGACCGCCGGGCGGCAGGCGGCGAGCAGCCTGGCCGAAGCGCATGGCCAGCAGGCGCTGGCCCAGGCGCAGCGGTTCGACGAGTTCAACCGCCGGTTCGCGTTCATCCTGCACGACATCAAGAATCTGGTCAGCCAATTGTCGCTGGTCGCGCGCAATGCCGAGCGCCACGCCGACAATCCCGAGTTTCGCGCCGACATGATTGCCACGCTGCGCGGGTCGGTCGGCAAGATGACCGACCTGCTCGCCCGCCTGTCGCCGGCATCCGATCAACGCCCGGCCAAGCTCGAGCCTACACCGCTGCGCGCCTTGGTCGCGGCGCTGGTCGCGAGCCGGCGGGCAAGCCACGACATCGCGCTGACCGGCGACGGCAACCATCTGGTATTGGCCGATCCGTTGCTGCTCGAGCAGGCGATCGGCCATTTGCTGCAGAATGCGGTCGACGCCAGCGCGCCGCTGCAATCGGTCACGGTTCGAATGGGCGGCGACGGCAATGAAGTGACGGTGGCGATCATCGACCAAGGTCCGGGAATGGATTCGGACTTCATCCGAACCCGCCTGTTCCAGCCCTTCGCATCGACCAAGAAAGGCGGCTTCGGAGTCGGCGCGTTCGAGGCGCGAAGCCTGGTCGCGGCGATGGGCGGGCGACTGTCGATCGATAGCCGCCCGGGCACGGGCAGCCGCTTCACCATCCACCTGCCGGAATGCCAGCCGGCGGCCGAACTTTCACGGAACCGCGCATGACCGACGACAAGCATCTGCCCGTCCTGCTGATCATCGAGGATGACGAGGGGCTGCAGCGGCAGCTGAAGTGGGCCTATGAAGGCTATCGCGTAGTGCAAGCCACGACCCGCGCCCAGGGGATCGAACTGCTCCGGCTGCACGAGCCGGCGGTGGTGACGCTCGACCTTGGCCTGCCGCCCGACCCCGACGGGACCAGCGAAGGCTTCGCCACGCTGAGCGAAATCCTGGCGCTCAAGCCCGACACCAAAGTGATCGTCGCCTCGGGGCACGGTGCCCGCGAAAGCGCGCTCCGGGCGATCTCGCTCGGGGCGTATGATTTCTATCGCAAGCCGGTCGATATCGACGACCTCGGGCTGATCGTCGCGCGCGCTTTCCACTTGCACGGGATCGAACAGGAAAATCGCCGGCTCGAGGCGGGCGGCGGCGATCCGACGACGGTGCTCGGATCGATCATCACCGCCTCGCCCGAAATGCTCAAGGTGGCGCGGACGATCGAGCGCGTGGCGCTGGCCGACGTGTCGGTGATGCTGCTCGGGGCGAGCGGCACCGGCAAGGAATTGCTGGCCAAGGCAGTGCACGAACTGAGCCCGCGAAAGCGCGGCGAATTCGTCGCGATCAACTGCGCCGCGATCCCCGAAAACCTGCTCGAAGCCGAGTTGTTCGGTTATGAGCGCGGCGCGTTTACCGGGGCAATCAAGACCACCCCGGGCAAGATCGAACAGGCGCAAGGCGGCACCTTGTTCCTCGACGAGGTCGGCGACATTCCGCTTCCGCTACAGGTCAAATTGCTGCGCTTCCTCCAGGAACGGGTGATCGAGCGGATCGGCGGGCGGAGCACGATCGCGGTCGATACGCGGATCGTCTGCGCGACCCATCAGGATCTGGACTCGATGATCGCCGCGGGCAGCTTCCGCGACGACCTATATTACCGGCTGGCGGAGATTGTGGTGATGATCCCGAGCCTTGCCGAGCGGGCGGGCGACGCGGTGCTGCTGGCGCGGCATTTCGTCACCCGGTTCGCGCGATCGATGAACCCCAAGGTGCAGGGGCTTGGCCCCGACGCTGCGGAGGCGATCGATGCGCACAACTGGCCGGGCAACGTTCGCGAGCTGGAAAATCGGATCAAGCGCGCGGTAATCATGGCCGACAACCGGACCATCGGCGCCGCCGACCTCGACTTCGGCCAGCGCCAGCCGACCGAGGAATCGCCCGCGATCAACCTGCGCGCGGCGCGCGAAGTCGCCGACCGCCGCGCGATCCGCCAGGCGATGGCGCGGGCCGACAACAATATCTCGAGCGCCGCCAAGTTGCTCGGGATCAGCCGACCGACGCTCTACGATTTGATCAAGCAATATCAACTGCAAGCGTAGGGCTTGGTTCGACCAACGGGCTTGCGGCGGCGCGCATCGGGTCTAGTCTTCCAGGACAGCTTGCAGGGAGACGATCATGGACCGCCGCGCATTCCTTTCGACCGGGAGCGCGGTTGCGCTTGGCCTGCCGTTACTCGGGGGGCCGGTGGCAGCGGCCAAACCGATGATCGCCAAGACGAGCGGCGATTCGCGGATCAATGCGTTGTTCGAGCAGATCTTCCAGGACCGGGTGCGGCGATCGCCCGAACTGGCGAGCGGGCTCGGGCTCGACAAGGGTCCCAACGCGCACCTCAAGTCCGAGCTCGACACCAGGCCGATCGCTGCTGCCCGGGCCGAAGATCTGGCGCGCTCGCGGCGCAATTTGGCGGCGATCCGGGCGATTCCGCCGGCGAGCTTGAGCAGCGCATCGAAGCTCAACCGCGACGTGGTGATCTACCAGCTCGAAACCGGGATGATCGCGGCGTCGAAGTTCGGGATTGAATCGACCCAGCGCCCCTATCCGATCTTCCAGCAGGGCGGCGCCTATTTCGAGCTGCCCGACTTCCTCAACACCGAGCATGGCATTGCGACCAGCGCCGATGCCGAAGCCTATCTCGCGCGGCTCGCGCTGGTCGACACCGTGCTCGACAATGACACGCTCGGGCAGCGCCAGCAGGCGGCGCGGGGCTTTCTTGCGCCGGCCTGGTCGATCGACCTGACGCTGGGCCAGATGAAAAAGCTGCGCAACGTCCCCGCGGCCCAAAACACGATGGTAGAATCGATCGTCCGGCGGACCGCAGCCAAGGGCATATCCGGCGATTGGGCACGGCGCGCGACGGCGATCGTCGCGGGCCAAATCTATCCCGCGCTCGACCGCCAGATCGCAATGATGGAGCAGTTGAAGCCGACCACCAAGCCCGGCGACGGCGCGTGGCGATTGCCCAATGGCGAGGCCATCTACGCCGCCGCTTTGGCGCAAGCGACGACCACCAATTACACCCCCGACGAAGTGCATCAATTGGGCTTGGCGCAAGTCGCCGAAATCAGCGCGCAGCTCGATACGATCCTGAAAGGCGCGGGCTATGTGCAGGGCAGCGTCGGCGCTCGGCTCGACCAGCTGAACCGCTCTCCCGCGCAGCTTTACGCCAACACCGATGCGGGCCGCGCCGAGCTGATCGAAAGCCTCAACCGCGGGGTCAAAGACATGTATGCGCGGCTGCCGCGGGACTTCGCGACCTTGCCCAAGGCACCGCTTGAAATCCGCCGCGTGCCGGTCGAAATCCAGGATGGCGCATCGAACGGCTATTACAACCGCGCCGCATTGGATGGCTCGCGCCCGGCGATCTATTTCATCAACCTGAAAGACGTCGGCGATTGGCCCAAATATTCGCTTCCCTCGCTGACCTATCACGAGGGTGTCCCCGGGCACCATTTGCAGATCAGCCTGGCGCAGGAATCGCCCGACATTCCGACGATCCGCAAGATCGGTGGCTTCTCGGCTTATTCCGAAGGCTGGGCGCTCTATGCCGAGCAATTGAGCGACGAGCTTGGTGCTTACCAGGGCATCGAGCGCGCCGGTTACCTCCAGTCGTTCCTGTTCCGCGCGGCGCGGCTGGTAGTCGATACCGGGCTTCATTCCAAACGCTGGAGCCGCGAGAAAGCGATCGATTACATGGTCGCGACGACCGGCTTCGCGCGGCCCCGCGTCCAGCGCGAGGTCGAACGTTACTGCACCCAGATGGGCCAGGCCTGCAGCTACAAGGTCGGCCACATGGCGTGGACCCGCGCGCGCGCCGAAGCGCAAGCGACACTGGGCGCGAAGTTCGACCTCAAGCGCTTCCACGAGGTGCTGAAGGACGGCGCGATGCCGCTGACGTTGTTGCAGCAGCGGATCAGGGAACGGACGGCGCAAGGCTGACCGTCGGCGCGACGCGCAAAATCGATAGGCGAACGGACTCCGTCCTCCTAGGCTAGATCGCAAGGGGGGCGGATGGAGCGTGCCGAGCAGAGCAAGCCGCTCGGGCTGCCCGAAACGCGCCGATCCGCTACCGCGCGAATGATTTGTCACCGGAAGGATGAAGCGATGAAGACAGTGCTGCTGATCGTCGGGATAGCCGCGTTGCTGATGGGCCTGCTGTGGATCGGACAGGGGCTGGGCTACATCCACTGGCCGGCATCCAGCTTCATGCTCGACCAGCGGCCGTGGGCATTGCGCGGGGTAATCCTGGCGGTGGTCGGGGTGGTGATGATCGCGCTGTCGCGGCGGCGCTAGGCGCCCAGCGCCTCGGCCATTGCCGCAACTTCGAGCCAGCGTAACTCGGCGGCGTCCTTTTCGGCGCGCCTGGAGTCGATCGACCTGGTGAGCGAGGCGAACTTGTCGGGGTGCTTCACGAACAGGTCGGGATCGTGGAGCGCGGCTTCGGCCTCGGCGATTTCGCGTTCGAGGCGGTCGACTTCGCCCGGCAGGCGGTCAAGGTCGCGCTGGTCCTTGTAGGAGAGCTTGCCCCGCCCCTTCAGGGGCGGGGAAGAGCCGCGCAGCGGCGAAGGGGTGGGGCTAGTTTTCGAACCTCCCCCACCCCCGGCCCCTCCCCTGCAGAAGAGTGGAGTTTTTCGTTTGACCCAATCCTCGTAGCCGCCGGCGACGATATCGACCTTGCCCGAGCCGTCGAGGCCGAGCGTGACGGTGACCGTCTTGTCGAGGAAGTCGCGGTCGTGGCTGACAATCAGCACGGTGCCGTCATAGTCGGCGATCACTTCCTGGAGCAGGTCGAGGGTTTCGAGATCGAGGTCGTTGGTCGGCTCGTCGAGCACCAGCAGGTTGGAGGCGCGGGCGAATTCTCGGGCGAGCAATAGCCGCGACCGCTCGCCGCCCGACAAAGTCCCGACCGGCGCATCGGTCAGCGACGGGTCGAACAGATATTCCTTGAGATAGCCCTTGATGTGCTTCTTGACGCCGCGCACCTCGATCCAGTCGCCGCCCTCGGCGAGCACGTCACGGACTCGCCGGTCGGGCGCCATGAGCTTGCGCTGCTGGTCGATCACGATGCCGGAAAGCGTCCTGGCCCTTACCACCTTGCCGCTGTCGGGCGCGAGTTCGCCGGTGAGCAATTTGAGCAAGGTGGTCTTGCCGGTGCCGTTGGCGCCGACAAGTCCGATCCGGTCGCCGCGCTGGATGCGCAAACTGAAGTCGTTGATGATCTTGCGGTCGTCGAACGATTTGGTGACATGCTCGGCGTCGATCACCACCTTGGTTTTCACCTCGTCGCGGGCGAGGCCGAGCTTGGCGGCGCCGGCCGGCCCGAGCATCGCGGCGCGCTGGGCGCGCATCTCGTGCAGCTTGGCGAGGCGGCCCTGGTTGCGCTTGCGCCGGGCGGTGACGCCGCGCTGGAGCCAGTGCAATTCGAGTTTCAATTTAGCGTCGAGCTTGTCGGCGGCGCGCTCCTCCTCGGCGTAGACCGCCTCGGTCCAGGCATCGAACCCGCCAAACCCGATCTCCGCGCGGCGCAAGCTGCCGCGATCGAGCCAGATGCAGCTCTTGGTCAGCCGGGCGAGGAAGGTGCGGTCGTGGCTGATGACGATGAACGCGCCCTTGAAGCGCATCAGATATTGTTCGAGCCAGTCGATTGCGCCGAGATCGAGATGGTTGGTCGGCTCGTCGAGCAGCAATACGTCGGGATCCTGCGCCAGCGCGCGGACAATCGCCGCCCGGCGCCGCTCGCCGCCGCTGGCGGTGGCGGTCGGGCGAGCGAGGTCGATCCCGATCTGGTCGGCGATCGCGGCGGCTTCGTGGGGCTGCGGCGCCCCCTCGCCGCCCAGCACCCACTTTTCGAGCGTCGCATAAGCCGTCATCTCGGGGTCCTGCTCGAGCAAAACGACTCGGGTGCCGGGAACGATGGTCCGGGTCCCCTGGTCGGTTTCGATCATCCCGGCGAGGCATTTGAGCAACGTCGTCTTGCCCGCGCCGTTGCGCCCGATCAGCGCCAGCCGGTCGCGCGGCCCGACATAGAGATCGAGGCCGCGAAACAGCCAGCCTTCGCCTTGGTGGAGCCCGAGTTTCTCATACGCCAGGATGGGGGGTGCCATAAAGCGCGACCTAGCCTAGCAAAAGGCGGTCGTCACGGGGGGCCATGAATGTTACCCATCGTCCCATTCATAAGTCATTCAATGCGTTGGACCTAGGAAGTCGGCACAGAGAGTTTTGCGTATGACCATGTTCCGTCCCATCCTCGCCGCTGCGCTTGCAGCCGGCCTACTGACCAGCCCGGTGCTGGCCGAGCGCCCGCGCGACCAGGACCAGGCGTTCCGCGCCACGACCGAGGGCCGCGCCATCCCGCTGCCGCAGATCCGCGACCGGGTGATGCGCGAGATCGGCGATGCCGAATATCTCGGCCCCGAATTCCGCGGCGATACCTATCGCCTGAAGTTCATGCGTGACGGTCGGGTGATGTGGGTCGATGTCGACGCCGCCACCGGCCGGATCGTCGGGCGTTCGGGGCGCTAGGCCCTGCTTTTCCAACGCATTGCGATTGCCGCCGCCCTCCCCGCTTGACGCCAGCTTGCGCTTGCTCAAGCAACCGTTCAGCTTGCCATGTGTTTGAGTGGCGAAACGATTTTCCAGGGGAATAGAAGAATGCGGGTCCTGATCGTCGAGGACGAACCCAATCTGGGGCGCCAGTTGCGCTCGACGCTCGAAGGCGCGGGCTATGCCATCGACCTCGCCACCGATGGCGAAGACGGCCATTATCTCGGGCAAACCGAGCAATATGACGCGGTCGTGCTCGACCTCGGGCTGCCCGAAGTCGACGGACTGACCGTGCTCGACCGGTGGCGCAAGGAAGGCCGCAAGATGCCGGTGCTCGTGCTGACCGCGCGCGACAGCTGGTCGGACAAGGTTGCGGGCCTCGACGCCGGCGCCGACGATTATCTCGCCAAGCCATTCCAGACCGAGGAACTGATCGCCCGGCTTCGCGCCCTGATCCGCCGCGCGTCGGGCAATGCGAGTTCCGAACTGGTCGCCGGCGACATCCGCCTCGACTCGCGGTCGGGCAAGGTCAGCCGCGCCGGCGAACCGGTCAAACTGACCGCTCAGGAATATAAATTGCTCAGCTATCTGATGCACCACAAGGGCAAGGTGGTCAGCCGGACCGAACTGATCGAGCATATCTACGACCAGGATTTTGACCGCGATTCGAACACCATCGAAGTGTTCGTCACGCGGATCAGGAAGAAGCTCGGCGCCGACACCATCACCACCATCCGCGGACTCGGCTACAGCCTCGAGGATCCCGGCGCTTGAATGAAGCCCTCCCGGTCCAGTCGCTCGTGCCACAGGTTTGGGGGGGAGAACGGCGCGGCCTGACATCGCTCACCCGGCGGCTGATCGGCGTTGCGGCGCTGTGGATCGGGGTACTACTGCTCGGCGGCGGTTTCGCGCTTGATCGGGTGCTGACTGGTTCATTGCTCGAGACGTTCGACAAGCAGCTCGAGTATATCCTCAACAAGGCGCTGATCGCCTCGTCCGAAATCGGACCCGACGGCGAGGTCAGCTTCAGCCGCCTGCCCGCCGACCAGCGCTTCCTCGAAGCCTATTCGGGCGTATATTTTCAAATCTCGGGCGAAGGCGCGGATACGTTTGCGTCGCGATCCTTGTGGGACCGGCGACTGCAGGTCGACGCGGGCCACCGCGACACCAAGCTGCACCGTTACGACAGCGACCAGTTCGCGGACGAGCCGCTGCGCATCGTCGAGCGCGACGTCGTGCTTCCCGGCTCATCGACCCGCTGGCGCTTCCAAGTTGCCCAGTCGCGCGAGATTCTCGATCAACAGATCAAGGTTTTTCGGACGACCCTGATCCGCAGCCTGGCGGCACTCGGGCTTGGACTTTTGGTGCTCGTCGCGCTCCAGGCGAGCTACGGCCTGTGGCCGCTCCGCCGGGTGCGAAGCGAGGTGATCGCCATCCGTACTGGCCGGCAGCGGCGCATCGCCGACGATTTTCCGCACGAAGTCTATCCGTTGGTCCACGAGATCAACGCGCTGCTGGCGCATGGCGAGGAGCAGGCCGAAGAAGCGCGGCGCCACGCCGGCAATCTGGCTCATGCGCTCAAGACCCCGCTGACCGTGATCACCAACGCCGCCACCGCGCAGGCGCCCGACCTGGCCGACACCGTGTGCCGCGAGGCGACGACGATGCGGCGTCAGGTCGACCATCACCTGGCGCGAGCGCGGGCGATCGGCCGACGCGCCTCGGCCCAGGCGCGCGCCACGGTGTGGGATAGCCTGGAAGCGGTCGAGCGGGCGGTGTCGCGGCTCTATCCGCAAGTGACAGTCGACATCGACGGCGACCGCAAGGCGGCGGTCCGGGTCGAGCGGCAGGACCTCGACGAATTGTTCGGCAACCTCATCGAAAATGCCGCGAAATATGGCGGCGGGCGGGTGTTCGTCACCGTCTCGCTCAGAACCGCGGCGGGCACGGTCGAGATCGCGGTCGAGGATGACGGGCCGGGCATTCCCGAAGCTGAGCGGCAGGCGATCTTCGACCGCGGCGCCCGGCTCGACTCCACCGGCAAGCCCGGCACCGGGCTGGGACTCGCGATCGTTCGCGACGTCGCCGAAATCTACGGCGGCAAGGTCGCGCTGTCGGAAAGCGACGATCTGGGTGGGCTGATGGCCACGCTGAGCCTGCCGGTCGCCTGACGATCCGTCGAAAGGCGTTTGCCAGGCATTGAGCGACGCCTAAGGTCCGCGCCGACCGACAATGGAGAAACCTGATGGGAATACGTTATCTGCTGCTGGCTTCCGTATCGCTCGGCCTTGCTGGCCTAGTCACCGCCGCGCCGCCCGCACTTGTCCCCGCACCGCTCGTCATGCCCGCGGCCGAGCAGCCTCGGTTCGCGCCGTGGGGCGTCGACCTCACCGCCGCCGACCCGACGGTCAAGCCCGGCAATGACTTCTTCGATTACGTCAACGGCGGCTGGAACAAGCGCACCGACATCGCCCCCGACCGGACCTTCGCGGGAATCGATTCGGTGCTTAACGACCAGATCGAAAAAGACGTCCACGCGATCATCGACGAGCAAGCCGCGAACCCGGGCGCACGGGGCAGTATCGGCCAGCAAGTCGGCGACTATTACGGCAGCTACATGGACGAAGCGGCGATCGAAGCCGCGGGTCGAGCGCCACTCGCACCGTATCTCGCCCGGATCGCCGCGGTGACCACTCGCCGCGACCTCGCCCGGCTATTCGGGTCGACCGGATTCACGGCCCCGATCGGGCTATTCGTGTCGCCCGACCCCGCCGACCCCAATCGCAACACCGTGTTCGTCACCCAGACCGGGCTGGGCATGCCGGGGCGCGATTATTACCTCCTGCCCGGTGCCAAATATGACGGCTATCGCACGGCCTATCGCGACTATGTGATCAAGATCCAGACGCTCGCCGGGATCCCCGACGCGGCGGCCAAGGCCGACCGGATCATCGCGCTGGAAACCGAGATCGCGAAGCTCCACTGGACCCCCGAGCGGCGCCGCGACACCAAGGCGACGACCAACCC
>JBBRTO010000007.1:0-41866 GCA_038244345.1 Sphingomonadales bacterium
AGCCAGCCGTTCCACGTCGCCGAAGTGTTCACCGGCATCCCCGGCAAGTTCGTCCAGGTCGAAGACACCGTCCGATCGTTCAAGGCGGTGGTCAACGGCGAGTACGACCACCTTCCGGAAAGCGCCTTCTACATGGTCGGCGGCATCGACGAAGCGGTCGCCAAGGCCGAAAAGATGGCGCAGGACGCCTGATGGCCGATCTACACTTTGAACTCGTCACTCCGGACCGCCAGATCATGTCCGAGGACGTCTATATGGTCGTGGTCCCGGGCAGCGAGGGCGAAAGCGGCATCATGGCCGGTCACGCGCCCTACATGACGACACTCAAGAACGGCGAGATCGCGGTCTATCGCAGCGCCGGCGCCCAGCCCGAGAAGATCGCAGTCAGCGGCGGCTTCGCCGAGGTCGGCGACAAGGGGCTGACGGTGCTGGCGGAGAGCGCCGGCGCCTGACCGGCCGCGGCGCTCAACCGCGCCGGACCTTCCTGCATTAGCTTTTTTGAAGGGTTTCAGCCCTATTCACCACGCGGTTGTACCGGACAAATCGCATGGCAGGGGAAGTATGAGCGCATTCGGCAAGCGTGGCGGCGTCAGCGGCGGTCGGCCGAGCTTCGGCGTGGCCAAGCCGATGAAGAGCGGCGCCTCGGCGCCAGCCTCATCCGCCGATCCCTATGGCGATCAATTCCCCCCGATCGAGGATCTCCAGGTCCCGCTTGATACCCCTGCAAGCGGCGACGGCGGAGCACCCCTCGGCGCAATGGATCGGCTGACCGCGCGCCAGAACTCGAGCGGCGATGCGGCATCGTCCAAGCAGGAGGGTTTCGAGGCCGCGGTCCACCGGATCAAGGAGCAGGTCCTTCCCCGCCTCCTCGAACGGGTAGACCCCGAAGCCGCCGCGACGCTCAAGAAAGACGAGCTGGCCGAGGAATTCCGGCCGATCATTTCGGAAGTGCTCAACGAACTCAAGATCAACCTCAACCGCCGCGAGCAATTCGCGCTCGAAAAGGTCTTGGTCGACGAACTGCTCGGCCTCGGCCCGCTCGAAGAACTGCTCGCCGACCCGACGATCAGCGACATCATGGTCAATGGCCCGCTGCAGACTTTCATCGAGCGCAAGGGCAAGCTCGAAGTCGCCAAGATTCAGTTCCGCGACGAGGAGCATCTGTTCCAGATCGCCCAGCGCATCGTCAACAAGGTCGGCCGCCGCGTCGACCAGACCACCCCGCTCGCCGACGCCCGCCTGATGGACGGCAGCCGCGTCAACGTCATCGTGCCGCCCCTGTCGCTCAAGGGCACCGCGATCTCGATTCGTAAATTCTCCGAAAAACCGATCACGCTCGACATGATGCGCGGCTTCGGCTCGATGTCGGAAAAGATGGCGACGGTGCTCAAGATCGCGGGCGCCAGCCGCATGAACGTCGTCATCTCGGGCGGTACCGGCTCGGGCAAGACCACCATGCTCAACGCCATGTCGAAGATGATCGACCCGGGCGAGCGCGTCATCACCATCGAGGATGCGGCCGAACTTCGCCTGCAGCAGCCGCATTGGCTGCCGCTCGAAACCCGCCCGCCCAACCTCGAGGGCCAGGGCGCGATCACCATTCGCGACCTCGTCATCAACGCGCTTCGTATGCGTCCCGACCGGATCATCCTCGGCGAGATCCGCGGCCAGGAGTGTTTCGATCTCCTGGCGGCGATGAACACCGGCCATGACGGCTCGATGGCCACGCTTCACTCCAACTCCCCGCGCGAATGCCTCGCTCGCATGGAGAATATGGTGATGATGGGGGACATCAAGATCCCGAAGGAGGCGATCAGCCGCCAGATCGCGGATTCGGTCGACCTCATCATTCAGGTCAAGCGCCTGCGCGATGGCTCGCGCCGGACCACCAACATCACCGAGGTGATCGGGATGGAGGGCGAGGTCATCGTCACCCAGGAATTGTTCAAGTTCGAATATCTGGACGAGACCGCAGAAGGCAAGATCCTCGGCGAATATCGCTCGATGGGGCTGCGCCCTTATTCGCTCGACAAGGCCAAGCAATACGGCTTTGACCAGCCGTATCTGGAAGCCTGCCTGTAGCCTGAAGCCCGAGCACAGCGAAGCCATTGCAAAGCGATCGTTAGCCGCGCGAAGAGCCGCTGAAGGTCGACCGACCGGCGAGCGGAAGCTCGACAGGATCGACGTCACGGGGCTGGTTCCCGGAACGGCGCCATGTGAAACAATTCACGCCATTACCGCGGCAAGCCGCGCGTTGCGCCGGTTCGGGACTCTGCTATCGCTCCAGTGACCCGGGGGCGTATCAGTAGATGGCGATCTTAGCAGAACTAGAGCAACATCCCGCCGATCGAACCGCGGTTCGCGTCGGCGCGCTCGACCTTACTTACGGCCGCTTGCTCGCCGATGTCGCCGCCGCCGCTGCGTTGCTCGCCGCCAAGGGCGTCGGCGAAGGCTCGCGGGTCGGAATCCGCGCCGGGTCGCTCGACACCGGTCACGGCTACGCCAATTGGGTGGCGCATCTCGCCGCGATCCGCCTCGGCGCGGCGCATGCCTCGATCGTCGAGCAAGCCTCGCTTGTCGCCGCGGTCAGCGCCGGAATGATCGACATGATCATCGGCCCGAAGAATAGCCTCGACGATGCCGCCGCCGCGTTGCAGCGGATCGAATTCGACTGCGAACCGACGAAGCCGCTCGCACCGCGCGACGCGCCGCCCAATCGCGAAGCCACCGCCTCGCGCCTCAACCTCACCACCGGAACCACCGGCACCCCCAAGTTCCTGGCCTGGGATGCGGCGATGATCGAAGCCCGCGTGGCGCAAGTTGGCGAAGGCCTTCCTATCGGACCCGAAACGATCCTCTATCCCTTGCTCCACATCCGCACCACGGCGGGGTTCCGCTATCCGCTGGCGGTATGGCGGGCCGGGGGCTGCGTCCTGCTCCCCGATGATCCCAAAGCGTCGGCGCGCGACCGCGCAGCGCTTGGCCGATCGACGCTGATCGCGGCCTCTCCCGTCCAGCTCGGCGAGCGGGTGCGGCTGTTCCCCGATCCGTGGGAGGGCCGCGAGGGCCGCACCATTATCGTCCTTGGCGGCCGTCTCCCGATTGCGGTCCGCGACGCCGCGCTGGCCAACGCCTGCGCGACCCTGCTGATCGGCTACGGATCGACCGAAAGCGGGAGCATCGCGCTCGGCGGAAGCGAGCTGATCGATCGCCATTCCGGCGCGGTCGGCTTCGTCCGCGACGGAGTCACGGTCGAGATCGTCGATCCCGCACGCAAGCCCGTCGCTGCGGGGGAGCCCGGGCTGGTGCGGATCAAGGCCGATTTGATGAGCTCCGGCTATGAAAAAATCGTCCCGGGCAAGGAAACCGGCCATTTCGACTCCGGTTATTTCTACCCCGGCGACATCGGCCGGCTGTTCGACGATGGCCTGCTGGCGATCGAAGGGCGGACCAATGACACGTTCAACGTCGGCGGGTGGAAGGTAAATGCCGCCGATCTCGAGGCAAAACTCGCCTTCCTTCCCGGGGTCGACGATCTCGTCGCCTGCGTCATGCCGCTGGTCGAGGGCGATTTGCTGACCATCGCCGTGGTCACTCGCGACACCGTCGACTTGAAGGCGGTGGCGGCGCGGATCCAGGCCAAATTGCCCAAGGGGCGCACCTTCCATCTGGTCCGGATCAAGACCATCCCGCGCAACGCCATGGGCAAGGTTCCCCGCGCGATGATTGCGAACAGGCTGACCGAGCTCTACGGCGCGACCAGGAAAAATATCGCCAATGCCTGAAGCCGAGACGAGCCCCGTCCTGACCTTATCCCCAGCCACTCATCCCGGCCTCGAAGAACCGTTGCGCCCGCGCCTCAGTGAGATGCTCGGCGTGCCCTGCGCCGCGTTCGATCCCGCGGCGGTCCACCATGTCGGAATGGTCCTCGGCGAGGGTGTCGGCGGCGAGGTGGTACCGGTCGCGATGCGCCTGCTCGATCTGCTCGCCGACCACAGCCACCGCCGATTCGAGCTTCACCACGGCGGCCTCATCGGCCTTCCCGCCAAGGCCCAATTCGGTGCCAGCCTGTCCGACGAAGTCACTGGCTTCGCGGAACAATTGTTCGCCCGCGGCGGCGCGATGTTCTGCGGCCCGGGCGGCGACCGTTTCGTTTACGAGCTTCGCCGCCGCTTCAACCTTTATTGCAAGTTCACTCCGCTGGAGCCACTGCCCGAGCTTCGCGCCGCCGGCCCGGTCCGCCCGGAAATCGCCGCCGCCACCGATATCGTCGCGGTGCGCGAGAATATGGGCGGCATCTACCAGGGCGTGTGGGACGAGGAAGGCGAGCCCGGCGGCCGCATCGCCCGCCACCGCTTCGACTATCATGAAGCCGACGTTCGCCGGATCATGCACGTCGCGCTCAACCTCGCCGCGACCCGCCGCGGCAAGGTCCATGTCGTGCTCAAACCCGGCGGAATCCCGTCGATCTCCTCGCTGTGGCGTGACTGCGCCGAGGAAATGGCCGCCGCCGCCGGGATCGCGCTCGGCGAACTCGAGATCGACAATGCGGTCTATCAGTTGATCGCCGACCCGGGCCAATTCGACGTCATCGTCTCGCCCAACATGTTCGGCGACGTGCTGGCCGATTGCGGCTCGCTGCTGCTCGCCTCGCGCGGCCTGTCCTTTTCGGGCAATTTCAACGATTTGGGCCATGCCGTCTATCAGACTGGCCATGGCGCCGCGCGCGACATTGCCGGCAAGGATATCGCCAACCCGGTCGGCCAGATCCTCGCCCTTGGAATGATGCTCCGCGAAAGCTTCTGCTGGCCCGAGGCCGATGCCGCGCTTCGCCACTCGGTTCGCGGGACGCTTCGCCAGGGGATCGCCACCAGCGACCTCGCCATGCCCGGCATCCGAACCGTCGGCACCGCCGAATTCGGCGGGGCGGTCGCGGCCAATCTGGCGACGCTGCTGGCCGACCGGCGACTGTGAGCCGCGCCGCCCTCCTGCTGATCGACCTGCAGGAGGATTATCTCGCCCGTCCCGGGTTGCAGCCGCCGCGCGACATGCTGATCGCCAGCATCGCCGAGGCGCTCGCCGCCGCGCGCGGCTCGGGGGATCCGATCTTTCACGTCCGAACCGATGGCGGCAACGCCATGCCCCACCGCGCCGCCGCGCCCGAGGTGGTGCCCGGCACCCCCGGCGCGGATTCGCCCGCCGAGCTTGCCGAACAGGACAATGAGCCGGTCTTCACCAAGCGCTTCTTTAGCGCCTTCGACGCCCCCGGTCTCGACGACGCTCTCAAGGCGGCGGGGATCACCCGCCTCCGCCTCGCCGGGGTCCACGCCCACGCCTGCATCCACGCCACCGCGCTCGACGCTTATGCCAAAGGTTATGCGGTCGAGATCGAAGAGGCGCTGATCGCCAGCGACATGCCCGCCTTTGCCGCGCAATCGCTCCGCTGGCTCGATGGCCGCGCCGCATCGCTGGTTCGCCACGCGGCCGCCAGCTGGATGCACCGCAATCCCAGCGATCAGGAGCGGATCATCGACGAGGTCGCCCAGACCAGCCCCGAAGACGTTCGCTCGGCAATCGCAAGCCTCTCCGCCCCGGTCCTCCCGATCGCCGAACGCGCCGCCCGTCTCCGCTCGCTCCACCTTGGATTATCCGCCAATTGCAACGACTTCATCGATGCCCTGATCGACACGATCGCCAAGCCGCGCCGCGATGCCGCGGGTGAGGTCGCCTACGGCCTGGCCCTCCTCGACCACGTTGCCGCCACCCTCGACGACCAGGAAGCAGATGATGCTCGCAGTGTGACCTACCGCCCGGTCGGCCTCGCCGGGCTGATCACGCCGTGGAACAACCCCTTTGCCATTCCGCTGGGCAAGCTCGCCCCGGCGATCGGCTTCGGCAACACCGTCGCCTGGAAACCTGCCCTCCCCGGCACGGCCATCGCCCGGATGCTGGCCGATGCCTTCGCCAACGCCGGCCTCGCCGACGGCCTCGCGCTGATCACCGGCGGCGCCGCAACCGGCCGGGCGATGATCGACAGCGATGCGCTCGACTTGTTGTCCTTCACCGGATCGGTCCCGGTCGGCCGGGCGATCATCGCCGCCGCCGGGGCCCACGCCCTCGCCGTCCAGGCCGAGCTCGGCGGCTGCAACGCCGCGATCGTCGACGCCAGCGCCGATCTCGACTTCGCCGCGGCGGACCTCGCCGCCGCGATTTTCAGTTTCGCCGGCCAGCGCTGCACCGCGATCCGCCGGGTGATCGTCCTCGCCGACGTCGCCCCGGCCTTCACCGACCGCCTCGTCGCTGAAGTCGCCAAGCTGCGCCTCGGCGATCCAGGCGACCCGCAAACCCACCTCGGCCCGGTGATCGACCGCGCTGCCCAGCAGCGCTTCCTCGCCATCGCCGGAACGTCCGCACCCGCCAACCTTCCATCCTCCGGCTGCTGGGTCGCCCCGGCGCTGCTTCAGCACCTGCCCGACGATCATCTCCTGCTAACCGAAGAGGTGTTCGGCCCGCTCGCCGCGATCCAGGTCGCGCGCGACATCGACCACGCCATCCACCTCCACAACGCCACCAGTTACGGCCTCGTCGGCGCGATCTTCACCACCGACCCCGAGGCCGAGCGCCGCTTCCTCGCCGAAGCGCAGGCCGGGATATTGTCGGTGAACCGCGCCCGCCCGCCGTTCGCGTCCGCCGGCCCGTTCGTCGGCTGGAAAGCCTCTGCCTACGGCCCGCCCGAGCACGGCCGCTGGAACCGCGACACCTACACCCGCCCGCAGGCGCACTACCGCGCCGACTAAGGCACGCTAAACTGTTGGAAAAATGGTGGGCGTGGCAAGGATTGAACTTGCGACCCCTGCGATGTCAACACAGTGCTCTACCACTGAGCTACACGCCCACACCGGGGGGCCTTTACGCAGCGATTTGGGTCAGGGCAAGGCCCTTGAAGCCGCCAAGCACAGCCCGCCGAGCACAACCGTCAGAGGCGGCCGTGCTGGTCCTCGGACTGGAACATCCGGTCGACCTCGGCCACCAGATCCTTGAGGTGGAACGGCTTGGACAGCAATTTGGCTTCGGGCGCGGTCCGGCCGCTCTGCAGCGCCACCGCGGCGAAGCCGGTGATAAACATCACCTTGATCGCCGGATCGATCGCGCTCGCCTTCTGGGCCAGCTCGATCCCGTCCATTTCGGGCATCACGATGTCGGTCAGCAGCAGATCGTAGCGCCCCGCCTTGAGCAAGGGCAGTGCCTCGGTGCCGCAGCCGACCGCCTCGACATCATAGCCGACACGGCTCAGCGAGCGCTGCAGATATTCGCGCATCGACGTATCGTCTTCGGCAAGGAGGATCCGGATCATGGCGACCATCTATGCCGTGATAGAACCGATTTTACCAGCGGCTCCGCGCCGGCAAATATTGCTGTCCTTTTCTGGCACGGATAAGCTGCCGGCTTGAGCCCGCTGACCCTCCCCGCCCCGGCGATCGTCGCCCCTCGCGCCGCATTGCCGCTGATGCTCTCAGTGCCCCATTCGGGCCGCGACTATCCCGGTTGGCTGGTCGCTTCCGCAGGCGGCGGATTGCCTGCGCTCGAAAGCCTCGAGGATCCGCTGGTCGATCGGCTGGCGTGGCGCGCGCTTAGCCTTGGGGTCGGCGCGGTGATCGCCCGCGCCCCGCGCGCCGCGATCGACTGCAACCGCGCCCCCGACGAAATCGACCCCGCGGCCGTCGCCGGCGCGCCCGACCCCGTCTCGCCGCGCGCCAGAGCCGGCCTCGGCATCGTCCCCGGCCGGACCGCGCGCCACGGCCATCTGTGGCGCCGCCCGATCGCGAGGGCCGAGCTCGACCACCGTATCGCCGCCGCCCACGCGCCTTATCACGCCGCGATCGAGCGCGGGCTCGACCGTCTCGCCATCGCCCACGGGTGCGCGCTCTTGCTTGATTGTCATTCGATGCCTCCGCGTCGCGGCCAGGCCGAAATCGTCATCGGCGACCGTCACGGCTCTAGCGCCGCCCCCCACGTCACCGCCGCCGCCGCGCGGATCGCCCGCGCCCACGGCTGGACTGTCGCCCTCAACCAACCCTACGCCGGAGGCCATATCGTCGAGCGCCACGGACAGCCGACAAGCGGCATCCACGCGCTGCAGATCGAGATCGACCGCGGCTGCTACCTCGCCGCCGACGGCCGCACCCCCGGCCACGGCTTCGACCGCGCGGCCCGCCTGCTCGAGACGCTCGTCACTGGTCTCGCCGCGATCATCGCCGAAAGCCCCGCCATCGCCGCTGAATAAAAAAAGGCCGCCCAAGCAATGCCAAGGCGGCCCGAGTTCAGGGAGGGTCCGCACCGATAAAGGTGCGGTGCTGGTGAGCGTTAAGGGGTGGAAAAGCGCCCGCTCCAGCAAAAGCTCAGATGGGAAGGCCCGCTCCCCGCTTCAATCCCTCGTTACAGTCAATCTGGCGCTAATCGCTCACGCTTCGGCGTCGGCCGGGATCGCGGCGGGCGCGGCGGCGCCAAGCGGCCCCTTGCCCTGCTCGACCTGGCGGAAGAAGACGTCGCGGATCAGCGACAGCGACATCAGGTGCGCATAGATCAACGGCAGCATCCCGCTCTGCGCCATCTTGCGCAATTCGTCGCCACGAAGATCGCGCAATTTTTCTTCGTCGACCATCTTGAAGCCGCGATAGAGGAACGGCTGCTCCACCCCGTCGGGCTGGATCGACACTTCGCCTGCCATCTGCAGGCCCGAGCCCTTGAGGTCGGTCATGAAGGCCTGGGTGCGCAGGCCAGCGGACTCGAACTGCTCGCAGAACGCCAGAATGTTCTTGGTCAGCTCGCTCGGCTGGTCGCCATCGAACAGCGCCTCGCCGTCATCCTCGCTAAGCGCGCCCGATGTCGGGTCGACGCACAGCGACAATTCGTCGCTGTCGGGTTGAAGCCGCGCCAGGATGAACGGATAGCGCCGCAAATAAGCCGGCATGTAGACCGGCTCGCCGATCGGCTTGCCCTCAGCGTCGAGGAAGGTGTTGACCCCCTCGTTGAGCCCCATCAGCGCCAGCGGCACCGGCTCGTCGCCGGCCGAAAAGATGATCGGGAAGGCGCGCTGGGCGTGAGTGAATTCCTCGACCGTCACGGGAATCGCGTGGATATCGCCGACTCCGGGCACGCTCAGCAGCCGCTTCAATCTCATTGTGCCGTGCTGGCCCGAATTGAGCGGCTGGAGGTCATTGTACAAAAGCGGCAGGTTTGGCGCTTGGGTCGCCATCGTCATTGTCTCCGTCGAAGAGGGGCCGCGACATCCGCCAGGCCCATGAAATTGCTGCGGATGCGCTCTAGAAGCGGCCCCGCGCTTGTGCAAGTCTTGCAGCGACTATGCGGCACAACAACGGTGGCAATGACCCGATTTCAATTCATCAATGGTTCAATGCCGCGCTGCCACGCCCGGCTGACACCATGATCGACGTCCAATGACCTTCGCCGGAATCTTCGGCTTCATCACGATGTTGCTGGCCGGCGGGGATCCCGCCCGCCCGCCCGCGGCGCCATCGGTGCGAGTAATGACCATCGAACAGCAGATGATCCTGCGCGTGCCCGTCTTCTCTCACCCGTCGCCCAATTTCCGGTGGGAGGAGGAGAAGGGCCCCAAGTGCCTGCCCGTCGGCGCGATCGCCGGGGCAATGCTGTCGGGCCCGGGCAGCATCGACCTCGTGCTTCGCAACCGCCAGCGGATGCGCGCCAGGCTCGACAGCGACTGCGACGGACTCGATTTCTACGGTGGCTTCTACATGCAGACCAACGACGGCGAAGTCTGCGCCAAACGCGACTCGATCCGCAGCCGCGTTGGCGGCCAATGCCGCATCGAGAAGTTCAAGATGCTGGTGCCCAAGGTCGAGCGCTAGGCTCCCACGTTTGTCATACCCGCGACGTGCGCGGCTGTCCGCGGATGTAACCCAGCTGCCGTCGATGTGGCCGCAATGCGCGGATTCACAGGGCGCGATGATGGTTGATGAAGACATTCATCGCTCAAGACGAACCTGCAGGTGCGGTTGTGCCTGTCATGTGGACTTGGCCAGAGCGTATGATTGAAGCCCACCCGACATGCGGTCCACGCAGCGCCTGAACGATTGCCTTGATCACTACATAATACATTAGCTGCCGGTACACGAAGCGCTGGGGGATCAACCACGCGGCGAGAGTCCAGTCTTCCTTCCGTTCGAGGGCGAAGGCAATCAGGCCCGCGGTCAGGTCGATGGACACGAACAAGATCCAGAACAGGGCCATTTTAGTAAGGTCCCCCTGGACCGCTGTGTAGCCGTGCTCGTGAATCGAGGCCGCCGTGGTGATGACGCTGAACAGCAGCGCGAGATCGATGATCGCCGACACCAAAGCGAACAGCAACTGGAACAGGATCGTCTGCGGCAATCCGACGAACGCCATGCCGCGTGGCTTACCATGCGCCATGATCGCCTTGTGTTTCCAGACGCACTGGATTGTCCCGAACGCCCAGCGGAAGCGCTGACGGGCCAACTGGCGCAGGCTTTGCGGTGCCTCGGTCCAGGCGATGGCAGATTGATCGTAGATAACTCGCCAGCCTGCGTGCTGGACCGACAATGTCAGGTCCTGGTCCTCGGCCAGTGTGTCGGGCGGATAGCCGCCTACCTGCTCGATCGCTTGCCTCCGCCATGCCCCGACCGCTCCTGGCACGACCGTCATCGCGCTGAACCGTGCCATCGCGCGACGCTCGAGATTCTGGGCTGTGACATATTCGAGCGCCTGCCACTTGGTGACGAGGTTGACCCGATTGCCGACCTTGGCATTGCCGGCGACCGCGCCAAGCCGGTCGTCGGCTGCGAACCAGCGCACCAACCGGGCGATCGTCGTCGGCTCGAATTGCGTGTCGGCGTCGAGTGCGATAATCAGGTCGCTCCGCGCCAGCGCCAGGCCGCAATTGAGCGCGACGGCTTTCCCCCCATTCTTGACTCGCAGCAGGTGGACCCGGCGATCCTTGCCGAAACTCTTGCGGACAATTTCGGATGTCGCATCGGCCGACCCGTCGTCGATCACGATCACCTCGATTCGAACGTCCGCGCTTTCCAGAACCTGCTGGACTGAACGCTGGATCACCCGTTCTTCGTTATACGCTGGAATCAAGACGGTAACGAACGTTTTCGAGTCGATCCGGGGAATGGTCTGGCGCGCTTCCCGCCGTGCGCTAAGCAGCGCGATTCCGGTCAGGGCTATCGCTCGCGCGATGCCGAGCGACAGTGCAACCGCAAACAAGGCTCTCAGCCCCCATACCGCAAAATCGAGCATGTCAAACAAGGCGAGGTCGGTCTCGGCTGCCACCCGATCGGTTGGCGAGAGCGATGGCATGGCCTGCGCTCGCGACAGGCCGGCAAGGGTCGATACGGGTACGAATCGATAGCCGCGCTGGCGCAACTGATCGATGATCATCGGCAATGCCGCGACCGTCTGGCTGCGATCGCCGCCCGAATCGTGCAGCAGGACCACGTTTTCGCTACGGACGGGGGTCGCCCCAAGCACACCGCTGACGACATTGGCGACGATCGCCGCGACGCCCGGCCGCCGCCAGTCTTCGCTGTCGACGTGGAGTCCGACGGATATATACCCCCTGTTCTGGGCCTCCAGCACCGGCACGATTTCATCAGCGGTGGTCGGCTCCGCATCGCCGAAGTAAGGCGCCCGGAAGAGCTTGAGCGTCATGCCCGTGAACGCCTGAAAAAGCCGCTGCGTCGCGTTAAGCTCGAACAGGGTTTGCGTCCGACCAACCGTCGCCAAATTGGGATGCGTATACGTGTGGCTCCCGACCTCATGGCCGTCGGCAATCATCCGCTGCAGGAGCGAGCGTTGAGTCAGTCCGTTTTCGCCAACGATGAAGAAGGTTGCCGGAACTCGCTTCTGTTTGAGGATGTCGAGGATTTGTGGCGTCCAGTGGCTGTCGGGGCCATCGTCGAACGTCAGCGCCACTTCGCTTGGCCGATGGCCCGCACGGATGATCGTGAAGGGCCTCGGCAAGTGGACGAATATGGCGTCTGCGATCAGCCCGCGCCGGTCGAGCGCAAGCCGACGCTCGCCGACGCTTGGAAGGGAGCTTATGCGCAGGATTTCGCCGCTGCCTTCGATGTCCACATTGGTACCGATCGGAAGCCGGTGCATCCGTTCCGACCGTCGTGGCAACAACACGTTGCGCCCGAAAATCGACCACAGCGAGGGATCTTCGGGCAATTATATACATGACGTACCGATCAAAACCCGCTAGTGATTCGCCTGACAGGTCGGCGCTAACCAATGTGGATATCACGCCCGAGATGGTCGCGGCGGGCGATGAAGCTATGTGGAACGCAGCGGGCGACTTTTATGACGTCACACCACCTGACAAAATGGCGAAGTTGCTTGAAGCGGTCTTCGCGGCAATGTCATGCGCTAGGTGCGGCGGCAGTTAGCAGCCGGTCCAATTCTTGTGACGCTTCAACCAACAGGATGAGCAGATCGCCCGCGTGCAGGGAGGTCCCGATAAGGCGCGTTCCATTATCAGCCTTCTCGTAGGCGAGATGATGCCACTTAGCTCCAACTGCCCGCTCACCCCTTATCAAGATGCAGCCGTCATGTGCCATTGCGTTTCGCACGAGGCGGGTAAACTGTAACACATCGGGCCAATCGCGCGGCTTGCCGGACACGTTATCGTGAAGCCAGTCGTTGTACTTGTCATAGAAATTTACAAACACAACCGAGATGGCGAGGTTGTCCAGTCTCAGGAATGCGTTTTCGTATTCTATCGTAAATCCGGCGAGTTCGTGAAAATCGATCCAGGTGGTTAGGGGAACCTTATCTTTGAGTGCGAGGTCGAGGACGCCATCCATTGGTAGGATCGCGGACTTGGCGAATTGCGTTGAAAGAAAGCCTGACACAGCGCCTTTGGGCTGCGGGCCATCATGCTGAAGGCTAAGGCTGGCCTGCATAATGCACGCAAGCAGTTGTTGAATCTGCCAAAGGGGCTCAAATAGAGTGCCGTTAGGTTTAACTTCCACTCGTCCAGAGAGATGCGTCATGGCTAGTCAATCACCTTCCGAACAACGTGGGTCTAGCGGATTCGACGAATTGGTTCGTCGCGCGCTGGCGACTCCCCCGATCAGCAACGACGATATCCTGAAGCGGTCGAAAGCCGCCAAGGCACCGTTGACAAAAATAACCGACGGTGATTCTGTAACCACCGGCGGCTCACCGTCACTAGTTGCGTAGGTTTAGAGGCCCACTTCTAGCGCCTGATAGTCTCCACCGTCGTCGTTGAGGGACGACGGATCGCTTCCTTGACCGGAATAAAGAGGCCAGTTTTGGCATCCCTTCCGATTTTGGTCGGCTTGCTCATGGTTTTACCCTTTCACAAACAGACGGTCGGGCCGTCCGCCCCGGAAGCGCCGAGCGCGCCCCGCGTTGTCAAGGGTTTGCTCGGTACTGGGTTGGACCCGTCACTATGATTCCGCGCAATAAGCGCGGAGTCGAGTCATATTCTCTAGGTTTCAGTCCACCTCACTCGCCGCTCTCCAATGAACAGCGGCGGCTCATAAAAGCTAGGCGGCGAGGCTGCTAGGTTGCCGGTAGGTGAGGCGTTTCCCGCGCGCACCTTTCAATGCCTCTACAGTGCGCTCCGCATCGGTGATCTTGCGGGTGTTGTAACGGAAGTCGAACTCGACACAGTAGCGATGCAGATGGGCCTCGCTCATGTGATGGTAGGTGCCGATCACGCCGCGCTTGAAGATGCTGAAAAAGTTCTCGGCGGTGTTGGAATGAATGTCGCCCTTCACGTACTCGCGGATCGAATGAATGGTGCTGCCATGCGAGGCGAACTCGCGGCCTACTGCCCAATAGGTATGGGCGTTATCCGTCATAAGCGTGGATGCCCGATCGACGTTTGTTACCAGCGCGCCGCGAAGGGTGTTGCCGTGGATGTTGGCGACATGAAACGAGCGGGCTTCGCCGCCGCGCTCGATAAGCGACAGGACCATCTTCTTAGGGGCTGGCTTGCGGAAGGCGCGGTTGCGACCCTTGCCACCGACAAAGGTTTCGTCGGCTTCAACAATCTTGCCGGGACCGCCCAGCGGCGTGCCAGTATCGGTTTTCATGGCCTCGCGGATGCGGTGCGCCATAAACCAAGCCGACTTGTACGTGATGCCGAGATCGCGGTGCAACTCGTGCGCGCTGAAACCCTTCTTAGCGCCATTGAGCAAGCGGAACGCCATCAGCCATTTATTGAGGGGGATTTTGCTGTCCTCAAAGATGGTGCCGACCGTGACCGAGAAGGGCTTGGCGCACTCGTTGCACTTGTACACGCCGGGACGGGTGCTCTTGCCCGCCAGCTTCGTGATGCGGTCCAATCCGCCACAGCGGGGGCACACCGGGCCGTGCGGCCAGTGGAGGGCTTCAAGATGCTCTCGGGCTAGGTTCGCATCGCTGTAAATGGGGTCTGTCAGGTTCATGCACTCTGACTATGCTCATGCGGCTAGTACGTCAAGTATATAGTTGCCGATCTTCGGCACCCAGCCGCCAAAACGCCACCTGCCGGACGTTCGCCCGGTCGAGTAAGGTCAGTTGGTTAAAGGCACTCGCGGCGTCGAGAATCCAGGTCGTGTGGAGATGGCCTGTCTCGTCGCTGAAGGCGAAGCTGCTGTTTCCGCTCACCCGGTCGAAGACTGGGGTCGTCTGGCTGTCGGCGGCCTCGAGCCATGCTTCCTCGACATTGAGGGGGTCTGCGGTTCCGTCGTGCCAGTCGTAGGCGTAGTTACCCAGGGTAACGATCGCCTTGTCCGGCGGAATCCGATTCAGCATCTCGGCGACGTTGGTCGCCCACCATTGCTGGGAAGCGATCGGACCGGCCTCGCCGTCACTCGAATGCTCGTCATACGCCATGATGAACAGCTTGTCCGCGACCCGCGCAAAGCTCGCGGAGTCCCACTCGCCACCGACCGGAACGGCAACGGTCAGAATCCATCCGTGGCGATCGAAGCGCAGGCGGGCCTCGCGCAGGAGCTGGAGGTAGTGAAGCCGCCCCGCCGGATCGAGCTCTTCGAAGTCGAACACGGCGCCTGACGCCGAGTTGCTGACGAGATATTGCTCGAAGCGATCGAGGAACAGGCGGCGAAGCTGCGGGTCCGCCAATAGTCCCTGCACGCCCGCCGAATCGACGTGGCCGTTGAGGAAGTTCTGCACCACCGGAAGGATCAACGGCCGGTGCGCAGTCGAGTTGAGCACGGCGCGGCCGGCGGGGTCGGGCAGCATCGTGAACTGATGATGAGGTCCCCAGACGGTGACCCACACCGGGGCGATCCAGTCCAGATCGGAAATGTGCCGCTGCAGCGAGGCCGTCGAGCTTTCATCCCATGGCGCGTAGAATGCAACGGACAAGGGCTTGCTGACCGTTGCTGCGGACCGACCGTTCGACGCGCGCGCGTTCAGCAGGCTGCGAACTCCCCGGTTGATGCGCCTGCCTGCGGTCGTCAGCAATGTTCCCTTTGGCGGGGGTCGCGGAGGGCCATGCTCGAGGAATATGGGCAGCAGCGCTTGCGCCGGGACCACCCGGATCGTAGCAAACAGAGCCGCAATGGTGAGTAGGTTGAGCAGCAGGAATAGCGCCACCGCAAGCGCGAAGCGCTTACGTCGACGCCCCGAAGGGTCGTAAAATATCGGTCGTTCAGCCACAACCAAGCGCTAGCCCTGCCCCAGCCACAGCGCCAGCGCCAGCGCCAGCGCCAGCGACAGCGACAGCGACAGTCTCCACAACCTCTATCGTCAGGCGACAGCCAAATTGAAATCTTCTCCAGTGGATCGTGACCGGAACGCGTCGCAAACGCCCGCGACGTCAACCTGCACGCCGAATTTGAACGATTTTGACGGTGGGGGTCGTTCGTCCCTGCCGGGTCGCTGGTACCTCCTTGTCATATTGGCGATCGCCGGCCTGGGTCTTGCCTTGACTGCTTTCGGTTATTGGCCCGGGATCATGATCGACGACGCGCGCTGGCAATACCAGCAGTCGGTCGACAATAGTTACGACGATTGGCACCCGCCGCTGATGGCCTGGACGTGGCGCCGAATGATGCTGTTCGTCCAGCCTGGGCCCGCCCCGATGTTCGCGCTCCAGTTACTGCTTTACTGGGGCGGCATCACGCTGATTGCGCTATGGGCATATCGCAGCCGCCGGCCCGGCCTTGGCGTCGGTTTGGCGTGCGTCGGGTGGCTGCCGGCACCGCTCGCGTTGATGGGAACGGTGGTCAAGGACTGCCTGATGGACGGCTTGCTGACATGCGGCGCCGGCCTGATGCTGTGGCGCGACCTGGCTCGGTCCCTCATGGTGCGAACCAGCCTGTCGGCCGCGGCCTTCGCGATGATTGTGCTGGCGGCTTCCTTGCGCTTCAACGCGTTCCTCGCCTGCGTCCCGCTGGCGCTCGCCCTTGCGCCGCGACGGTGGACCAGCACCACGCCCCGGCTGGTCTTGACCGGCCTGTTTGCGGCGCTGGCCTTGCTCGCGGTTCCGCCGATGATCGCTCGTCTGGTCGACGCGGAAAAGACCGATGTCGGTTTGTCGCTGATCATCTTTGACCTGGGCGGGATGACCGAACATAGCCAGGTCAATCTGTTCCCGGAAATGCAGGTGGCCAATCCGGTCATGGTCAACCATCGCTGCTACGACCCGTTCGAGTGGGACAGCTATTCGGACTGGGCCAAGCGGCCGTGTCCGCTGGGCTTCGATAAATTCCAGCCGACCGTGGAAGACCAGGAACTGAACCCGACCGGGCTATGGCTGCGGGCGATCGCCACCCATCCGCTGGCCTATGCCCAACACCGGCTGACGCATTTCAATCTCTCGACCTGGTTTTGGGTCCCCTCCGGTCCCGATTTCACCGCCTGGACTCAATCGGTTCCCAATCCGTGGGGCTTTCATGTCCGCCAAAATCCAGTCCTCGGCTTCCTGAATTCGCTGGCCGATGCCGCATCGGATACGCCCCTCGGCTGGCCGATCGCGTGGATCAGCGTCGCGCTCGCGGCGCTGATCGTCGCGATCGCCACCCGACTGAGGCCGGAGATCCAGGCACTGGCGGCGTCCACCTTCGTTTACGGGCTTGGCTATCTCGTGTTTGGAGTCGCGACTGGCGTGCGATATTATGTCTGGACCGGAAGCTGCGCCGGGTTCGCGGTTGTGCTGACGATCGCCGAGCTGTTTCGCTTGCGAATACGCGTTCCCACTCCAGCCATTGTCGGTGCCGGGGCCGTCGCCACCATACCAATTCTGATGGCTGCAATCGCCAGGTTGAGATGACGGAAAAAAGCGCTGAAAAAACCTGACCGCCGGCGTTCAACCGGCAAACCAGGCCACTCACAAAGAGCTTCCAATGTAGGATTTCGCCTGCCAGCCTGTCGCTCGCGTGAGTTGCCCGTACTGGCTCTTTCAGACTGTTGATCGTGCTGGCTATTGTTCGCCGCTCGAACGCATTTGGGCTGCCCTCCCCCTCGGCAACTCCGGGAAACTTTTATGAATGAGGTTCGAGAAATTCCCTCACATTCGGCTCGCGATTTGGTCGCTGGGTCCAAGACTTTAAGGGCTCTAGCAACCTTAGGGACTATAGCGCGCACCGCGTGCTCACCTTGACATTCAGACGCTTACCCCGCAATGCACCAGCGGCGCTGCGCGACGGTTCGCGACTGGCCTTTTCACACCGGATTTTTCATGAGTTTTGCCGACCTCGGCCTTTCCGATCCATTGCTTCGCGCTGTCGCCGACAGCGGTTATGACACCCCCACCCCGATCCAGAAGGGCGTCATACCTTCAGCCTTGATGGGCCGCGACCTGGTCGGCATCGCCCAGACCGGGACTGGCAAGACCGCCGGCTTCGTCCTGCCGATGATCGACATCCTCGCCGAGGGCCGTACACGCGCCCGCATGCCGCGCAGCCTGATCCTCGAGCCGACCCGTGAACTCGCCGCCCAGGTCGCCGAGAATTTCGTCAAATACGGCAAAAATCACCGCCTCTCGATGGCCCTGCTGATCGGCGGAGTGCAGATGGGCGATCAGGTCAAGGCGCTCGAAAAAGGCGTCGACGTTTTGATTGCCACGCCGGGCCGGCTGATGGACTTGTTCGGCCGCGGCAAGATCATGCTCAACGATTGCAATTTGCTGGTGATCGACGAGGCCGACCGGATGCTCGACATGGGGTTCATCCCCGACATCGAGGAAATCTGTTCCAAGCTGCCGCGCGGTCGCCAGACCTTGTTGTTCTCGGCCACCATGCCGCCGCCAATCAAGAAGCTGGCCGACAAGTTCTTGAACGATCCCAAGACGATCGAGGTCGCCCGACCGGCCACCGCCAACGTCAATATCGAGCAGAAGCTGGTGATGGTCGTCGGCCCCAAAAAGCGCGACGCGGTGCGCAACATCCTGCGCGAGCCGGGCTTCAAGAACGCGATCATCTTCTGCAACAAGAAGGTCACGGTGCGCGAAGTCTATACCAGCCTCAAGCGCTCGGGCTTTTCCGTCGGCCAGATTCAGGGCGACATGGATCAGTCGAGCCGGATCGCCGAGTTCGACCGCTTCAAGAATGACGAGATCAGCGTCCTCGTCGCCTCCGACGTCGCCGCGCGCGGCCTCGATGTGAAGGGCGTCAGCCACGTCATCAACTTCGACGTTCCGTGGCAGCCCGACGATTACATCCACCGCATCGGCCGCACCGGCCGCGCCGGGATGACCGGGATCGCCTACACGCTGGCCACCCCGGCCGACGCCGACGCGGTCGCCAGCATCGAGAAATTGACCGGGATCAAGCTCCCCCGCTCGGGCGCCGGACAAGCGGCCGCAGAGCCTGCGGAGTCGATCGACGTCGCTGCCGAAGCGCCGCGCCGTGACCGCCCCGCCCGCTCCAGGTCCGCCCCTCGCGAAAGGCGTCCAGAACCGGCGCGCGAAGCGAAACGCGCCGAGCCCCGAGCCGAACCCCGTCCGGCCCCCAGGCCCGAGCCCAAGCCCAAGCCTGCTCTAAAACCCGCACCCCGCGAGATGGCCTCACAGGACGATGACGACAGCTGGAACGGCCCGCTGCCCGGCTTCCTCTCGGTCGGGTTCAACTCTTCGTTGGACTGACCAGGCACAGCGTTCCGGCGCTGCTCCTCTGCTCGGCGATGACCCTCGCCTTGCCGCCCGCCAGCGCCGAGCAACTGCTCGTCGCCAGCACCAGCCGAAGCGGCCTCCCCGATCCGACCGGCGGCAAAGCGCGCGCCTCGCGGAGCAGGGTCAGCGCCCCAAGCGTCCGCGGATCGCTCTCGATCTCGCCCGGATGCGCCGCGATCCAGGTCCGCCCCGCCGCCTCGATCGCTTTGGTGTCGGGCAATCTGGCGATGACCAGCACCCCGCCGGCCATTAGCAGCAGCACCACCGCGATTGGCACCAACCCCTTGCCGCTGCGGACCAGCCCGATGGTCGCCCAAGCGATCACCAGCACCGCTGCCGCGCCTGCCAGCAGGAACATCCGCGGCTTGGGGTCAACCGCCAGCATGTAAACTAGCAGCACCGCCACCAGCCCGGCGGCCAGCCCGATCCGCCCCGCCGTCCGCCGGCCTTCGCCGTTGCCGGCAAGCCCCAGTCCAAGTCCCGCCAGCAACCACGGTCCGACGAGCGGGCTGGCGATGAGGTTGAGCCACGGGTCGATCGGCCACCACAGTTGGATCCCCATCGCCCGCTTCCACCCGGCGATATACTCGGGGTTGAGCAGCGGGCTCCGCGTCGTGTCGACCCACGGTTGGAGCTCGGGCGAGGCGATGGTCACGTGGCCAAGCGACAGCCTGTACCGCGCCAGCGGATCACCGGTCGCGGCGGCGTAAGCGGCCATCTCCAGTGCCATTGCCCCGCCGAACCCGGCCAGCGCCCACAGCAAGACCACGCGCCGCTCGGGATCAAGGAACATCCACGCCACCGCCGCGATTGCGCAGAACATCACGCTGGTTTCGCGCGACTGCACCGCCAGCGCCGCCGCCACCCCGGCGGCAATTGCGATCGCCACCGACTGGCGCCGATACGCCGTCGTCGCCAGCGCCAGCGCGCCAAGCTGGAACGCCAGTTCGATCAAGTCGACCGACGGCTGCGTCGCCCAGGCCGAGACCAATGGCATCGAGGCGAACAACGCCGCGGCGAGTAGCCCGGTCGCGCGATCGAACCACAAGCGTCCGAGCAACCCGATCAACGCGATCGAGGCGACCCACCCCGCCAGCGTGCCAAGCCCGATGCTCGTCCGCCCTTCGCCCAGCAGACCGATGCCCACAGCGATTGGCGCCAGCGCCGGCCAGCGGGTCGCCCAGTGATTGTCGGGCAGGCACATCGCGCCTTGCGCCATCCAGCAGCGCGCGGCGACGAGGTAGCGGCTGTCGTCGGCCCCACCCCCGGTGAAGCCGATCGGGTGAATCAGCAGGAAGACGATCGCCAGCGCTGCGACCGCGATCCAAGCCCTTCGCCCCGCCAGCAGCTTGGAAAGCCGCTCACCCATCTCGGATCCGGTAACGGTCAAGGAAGGCAGACGCATGCGCCGCGAACCGGCCGTCGCGTATCGCCTCGCCAAGCCCTTCCATCAGCCGCTGGTAGAACCACAGGTTGTGCTCGGTCATCAGCATCGAGCCGAGGATCTCCCCCGAGCGGACCAGGTGGTGGACGTAAGCCCGGCTGTAGTCGGCGCAGGTCGGGCACGGGCAATCGATCTCGATCGGCTCCGGGTCCTCGGCGAATCTGGCATTGCGGATGTTGATCGGCCCGTCGGCGGTGAACGCCTGGCCGGTGCGGCCCGAGCGGGTCGGAAGCACGCAGTCGAACATGTCGATCCCGCGCCGCACCGCCTCGACGATGTCGTCGGGCTTGCCGACCCCCATCAGGTAACGCGGCTTGTTGGCGGGAAGCATTGCCACCGCAAAGTCGAGCACGCCGCACATCGCCTCATGTCCCTCGCCCACCGCCAGCCCGCCGACGGCATATCCGTCGAAGCCGATCTCGATCAGCGCTTCCGACGAACGCTTGCGCAGCGGCTCAAACATCGACCCCTGCTGGATTCCGAACAGTGCCGAGTGCGCGGCATGGTCGTCGCCAGCGTCGAACGCGTCTCGCGACCGTCTCGCCCAGCGCATTGATCGCTCCATTGAGGCTTCGGCCAAGTTTGCCGTCGCCGGGTACGGAGTGCATTCGTCGAAAGCCATGACGATGTCGGCGCCAAGCAATCGCTGCACCTCCATCGACCGTTCCGGGGTCAGCATATGGGCCGACCCGTCGAGGTGCGACTTGAATCGCACGCCCTGTTCCGACGTCTTGGACAGTTCGCCGAGGCTCATTACCTGATACCCGCCGCTGTCGGTCAGGATCGGCCGGTCCCAGTTCATGAACTTGTGCAGCCCGCCGAGCCTGGCGACCCGCTCCGCGCCGGGCCGCAGCATCAAATGATAGGTATTGCCGAGCAGGATATCGGCGCCGCTCAACCGAACGCCCTCCGGTTTGACCGCTTTCACCGTTGCCGCTGTCCCGACCGGCATGAACGCCGGAGTCCTGATCCCCCCGCGCTGCATGGCGATGCTGCCGGTGCGAGCCGCGCCATCGGCGGCGGCAATGGTGAAAGCGAAGCGGTCCACCGTCCGATCGATCGGGCTCACCAGACGCCGGGGATCAATGCGGTGCGGTGGGCGCGATACACGGTCCACTGGTCACCGAAATGCGCGGCTAAAGCAGCTTCCTCGACGCGGATGCGATAGGCGAATGCGGCTGCCGGGATGATCACCATTGCGGCCACCGACACCGCGCTGCCAAGCGCCACGCCGAGTGCGAGGCAGGACAACAGGCCGCCAGTATAGCTAGGGTGACGGACGCGGCGATACGGTCCGTCGCCAATCAGTTGGTGATCGTCGAGCAGCGTAACCCGGGTCCGGAAATAGAGACCGAGCCAGCGCACCGCCCGCTGGCGGAGAAAAATTCCGCCGGCCATCAGCACCGCTCCGACCAAGCTCCATCCAACCGCTGGACCGGGCAATCGGGCAACCGCAGACATTCGCACCGCAAGCGACACGGCAATTGTCATGCCGATGAAGATCACCAGCCGACTTGCCCGGTCCTCGCGCCGCCCTTTGCCCGCCTGGCGATCGCGCCAGAATATCAGCGATTCGCTGCCCATCCAGGTCAGTATCATCGCGTCAAGAATCATCATCGTTCGCATGCCCACGCGATAGTCGGGCCGCGCGGCCCAGACAATCGGCCACAGCCGATCGCGCGTCTGCTCACCGCGCCGCTCGACTTGGCTCGCGACAAACGGATACTGGGTAGATGATGATCGATCCCTGGCTCTATCCCGTCCTCACCGCTGTCGCCGTGCTCACCGGGTTCATCGATTCGATTGCGGGTGGCGGCGGGTTGGTGATGATGCCGGCGCTGTTGTTCGCCGGGGTGCCACCGATCAACGCGCTGGCGACCAACAAATTGCAGTCGATGTTCGGCACCGCCACGGCTTGTCTCAATTATGCCCGCAAGGGGCTGGTCGACTGGCGGTCGAACTGGCTGTCGGTCGGGATGATTTTCGTCGCGGCGAGCGCGGGCGTAATCGTCGTCCAGACGGTCGATGCCAAGGCGCTCGCCCTGGTCATCCCGCTGCTGCTGATGGCGGTGGCGGTCTATGTCCTGGTCAGTCCCCGGATGCATGACGAGGACGCGCATCAGCGGGTCAGCGCGAAAGGCTATTCGCCGATCGGCGCCGCGATCGGTTTCTACGACGGCTTCTTCGGCCCCGGCACCGGCAGTTTCTTAACCACGACATTGGTCGGCTTGCGCGGACTCGGCCTGACCCGCGCCACCGCGCTGACCAAATTGTTCAACCTGACCAGCAACATCGCCAGCGTCCTGTTGTTCGCGATCGGCGGCAAGATGTTCTGGCTATTGGGCTTGAGCATGGCGGCCGGCGCGATGCTCGGCGGCTGGATCGGCAGCCACACCGCGATGCGCTTCGGTGCCAGGGTAATCCGGCCATTGCTGGTAATCCTCTCGCTCGGCCTGACCGCGCGACTACTGTGGAGCTATAACAGCAGTTGACAGCGAATTTGCCCTGATTCACTCTACGAATTCAGCGTGTACGTGCTGCATTGTAATGTTTGGGGGACTTAATGAGAAAATTTGTAACGCTAAGTTTGCCGATTTCGCTTGCTGCCTGCGCTTCGACGCAAACGGTGATGAGCCAGCAACCCAATGTCGTCTATCATTCGACCACGAGTGCCAAAGAAGTGGCTTTCTGCCTGGCGAACAAGAACAACACCAGCGCTTTGGAACGCGATGACGGATCGCGGGTAGTGTTGATCAAGAACGGCTACGGCGCTGTATCCCTCGCATTCTCCGTTTACCCTGAAGGCAACGGCAGCCGTATTGAATACCGAAAATCATTTGGGACCATCGGCGGTATTTGGCGCCAGTGCATTGGTCCCGAAGCACAACAATAATTCTGCAACAATCTAAACGGGGTAGCCCAGTAAGGCTGCCCCGTTTCACTTTGCCCAAAGTGCTCGCGACGACTTTCAGTCGGCTAACTGGACCCTTTGCAGCGGAGTGGCGGCGAATTACAGCACAACCATGGACTCGCCGGCTTACCTATCGCTGAAAGATCGACTGGGTGCCGGCGATGTAACGGCTGCGGCGGCAATCGTTGCGCTGGCCAAGGCGGGGGATCCCGATGCGCAATATAAAGCGGGCGAGTTGTGCCTGCGCGGAATGGCGGGCCCAGTCGATCTGAAGCAGGCCAATCGCTGGATCGGCAAGGCCGCGGCGCAAGGACATGCAGAGGCGCGGCGGGCCGCGGCTTACTTCACCGCCGCTGGCGTCGGCTGCCGGACCGATCCGGCAAAGGCGCGATCGATGCTGGAGGCGCTGGCATCGGGGGATCGGTTCGTGGCGGTCCAGCTGGCGTTTCTCGACCACGTTCAATGCGCCCAGCGGCTGGCGTCAGCCGAACGGCAGCTGATTTCGGCCGATCCGCATATCGAACTGATCCTCGGCCTCTTCAGTCCGGCCGAGTGCCGCTACATCCAGCTGATCGCCCAGCCGTGGCTCGAGCCGGCGATGATATATGCAGTGAGCGGCGAATGGATGCGCGATCCGCACCGCGACAGCGACAATATGGTGATCGCGCCGATGACCGAGGATCTGGTGATCCACGCGATCAACCGCTGCATCGCGGCCGCCAGCGGGACCGAGGTGACTTGGGGCGAGCCGTTGCACGTGCTGCGCTACGCCCCCGGTCAGCAATATCGCCCGCACCATGACGCGCATGCTTTCGGGCCGGTCGAGCAACGGCGGATCGCCACCGCCTTGCTCTATTTAAACGACGCTTACGAAGGCGGCGAAACGCAATTTCCCGAACTTGGAATCAAGATTCGAGGCGGGATCGGTGACCTCCTCCTTTTCCACAACCTCGATGACGCCAAGCTGCCCGACATGCGGATGATCCACGCCGGCCTGCCGATCACCTCGGGCGAGAAGTGGCTCGCCACACGGTGGATCCGCGGCGCCGATTATTTCTCGCGTTGAGGGATCAGCAGCGAGCCGTCGCCGTAGGAGTAAAAGCGATATCCCGCCGCGATCGCATGGGCATAAGCTTGCTTCATGACCTCCAGCCCCATCAGCGCCGAGACCAGCATGAACAAGGTCGATTTGGGCAAATGGAAATTGGTCAGCAACCCATCGACTGCCTTGAAGCGATAGCCCGGCGTAATGAAGATGGACGTGTCGCCGTCGAAAGCCTGAATGATGCCGTCATCCCCCGCAGCGCTTTCGATCAGGCGAAGCGAGGTAGTGCCGACCGCGATCAACCGCCCGCCGCGCGCCCGCGCCGCGTTGAGCCGGTCCGCAGTCGCAGCATCAATCCGGCCCGATTCGGCGTGCATCCGATGCTCGGCGGTGTCATCGACTTTCACCGGAAGGAAGGTGCCGGCGCCAACGTGCAGGGTCAATGTTTCGCGGGCGATGCCGCGCGCGTCGATCGCGGCCACGAGCCGATCGGTGAAGTGGAGCGCGGCGGTCGGGGCGGCGACTGCGCCGGCTTCGCGAGCGAACATCGTCTGGTAATCAGTGGCATCGGCCGCATCGGTCGGCCGTTTCGAGGCGATATAGGGCGGCAGCGGCATCCGCCCGGCCTGCTCCAGCAAAAGCTCGACCGGTTGCTGTCCATGGAACGCCAGCAGGATCGCGCCGGCCTCGTCACGCTTAGCAGCGGTCGCCCGGACCTCGCAGCCGAAATCAATGACATCGCCGATCCGCACGCGTTTGGCGTTGCGGACGAACGCCCACCAGTTGCGCAGGCCCTCGCGCTTGTGCAGCGTCGCGCCGATCCTGGCGTCTCCGCGCACGCCCTCGAGTTGGGCGGGGATGACCTTGGTGTCATTGAATATCAGCACGTCATCGGGGCGAAGCAGCGACGGCAGGTCGAGCATCGGGCGGTCGGCGATCGCAGTGCCATCGACCAACAGCAACCGCGCCGAATCGCGTGGCCGCGCCGGCCTCAGCGCGATCCGGTCTTGCGGCAGGTCGAAATCGAATAAAGCGACGTCCATCAGCCGCCGGCGGGTTTAGCCTCCGCCACCGGCGGGGTCGCCGCCACGGGGGCTGCAGGCGGGGCGGGCAGCGGCCCGTCGATCCACACGCGAACCATCGTGGTCGGGGTTTCCGGTGGTTCGCCCGGCGCAATGCCATCGACGAACTGCATCCCCGAAATAACCCGACCGAAAATGGTATATATGTGGTCTAGCGCCATACCCGCCGACAGCATGATGAAGAACTGGCTGTTGCCGCCGTTCAAATCCTCGGACGTCCGCGCCATCGCCATCACCCCGCGCATGTGCGGCAAAGTGCTGAATTCCGCAGGCACATTGGGCAGGCTGGACCCGCCAGTGCCCGACCCTTTCGGATCACCGCCCTGCGCCATGAAGCCGGGGATCACCCGGTGAAAGGTCAGGCCGTTGTAGAAGCCTTGGGCAGCGAGTGTCTGGATCCGGTAGACATGGTTGGGGGCGATGTCGGGGCGCAGCTGGACCACCACCGTGCCGCCGCTCGACAGCTGGATATTGAGCCGGTTGGCCGGATCGGCGGCGACCGCGGCCGGGGCGGCAAGCGTGGCAACTGGCGCGGGCGCGGGCGCGGGCTTGGCCGCAACCAGTGCGAGCGCCATCAGCGGCAGTGCGAGCAGATATTTACGCATGTCATTCTTTCCACCCAAATTTGTCAGCCAGCCGCTAAATGACGTCTGCTGAACCCCGACTGACGATCACTTGCCAAGCTTGGCGGCAACGTCCTTTACCACCGCCGGCGGGACGAACTTGTCGATCTTGCCGCCATAGCGCGCGATTTCCTTGACCAGCCGCGAGGCAATCGGCTGGAGCGAGACGTCGGCCATCAGGAAGACGGTTTCGATATCGTCATTCAATTGCTGATTCATCCCCGCCATCTGATACTCATATTCGAAGTCGGCAACCGCGCGCAGCCCGCGCAGGATCAACGTCGCATGCTCGCGAGTGGCGAAGTCCATCAGCAGCGAATCGAACTCGACCACCGCAATGTCACCCGGGACATCCGCGATTTCGCGACGCACCATCTCGATCCGCTCGCCGACGGTGAACATCGGTTCCTTCGACGGATTGGTGGTCACCCCGACCACCAGCCGGTCGACCAAATGCGCCCCGCGGCGAATGATATCGAGATGACCCAGCGTCAGCGGATCGAAGGTGCCGGGATAGACCCCGATGCGGTGCATGGTCATCGAT
This sequence comes from Sphingomonadales bacterium, assembly GCA_038244345.1. GTDB lineage: Bacteria > Pseudomonadota > Alphaproteobacteria > Sphingomonadales > Sphingomonadaceae > Sphingomicrobium. The sequence continues at coordinate 26,809 of JBBRTO010000007.1, forward strand.
CGCGCTCCGTCACGAAATAGGCGATTGCGCGGAGCAAATCGGCTTCCTCGCCATGGTTCGTGAGATGCTCGATAGCCTGGTCGGCCAGGATCGCTGCCTGCTGGCGCGCGCCATCCTCGCCAAGCAGCGAAACGAAGGTCGCCTTGCCCGCCGCGGCATCCTTGCCGACGCGCTTCCCCGCCGCTTCTTCGTTTCCCGAATGGTCGATCAGATCATCGGTGATCTGAAAGGCGAGACCAATGTTGCGGGCGTAACCGCGATAGGGCGTGCGCGCATCGGCCGGAAGGCGGGCAAGGATGCACGCCGATTCGACCGTATATTCGATCAGCGCGCCGGTCTTCAATTGCTGCAGATGGGTGATGGCCGCGAGACCGAGCGTCGCGCCCTCCGCCGCAAGATCGAGCATCTGGCCGCCGCCCATGCCCGACAGGCCCGATGCGCTCGCCAGTTCGAGCACCAACTCGGCCCGTGCCGAGGGTTCGGAACAGGTTGTCGGATCGGCGAGGATTTCGAAGGCAAGATCGTGAAAGCAATCGCCCGCCAGTATCGCGGTGGCTTCGTCAAACGCTTTGTGGACGGTCGGCCTGCCGCGCCGCATGTCGTCGTCATCCATGGCCGGCAAATCGTCGTGGATAAGGCTGTAAACGTGGATCGCTTCGATCGCGGCGCCGACCCGGACCGAGCGCTCCTCATCGATCGCGAACAAGCGCGACGCCGCCACCGCGAGCAACGGTCGAAGCTTCTTGCCCCCGCCGATCGCCGCATGGCGCATCGCCGCGAACAAGCGGTCGCGCGGATCGCCGGGGGGTTCGAGCAATTGGGCGAAGATCGCGTCAACCGCGTCGGCAATGCGCCGCGCTTCCTGGTCGAGGTTGATGGACGGGCGTTCGATCATTCTAGTCGACATCGAACGGCACCGTCCCAGCGGGCTGCCCGTTGGAGCCGATTGAGATTTGCTCGATCCGTTCCTGCGCCGCCTTGAGCCGCGCCTCGCAATGCCGCTTCAAGCGGTCGCCGCGCTGGTAGAATTCGATCGACTTGTCGAGCGGCTCGCTGCCCTGCTCGAGCGTGCGGACGATCTGCTCCAATTCGGCAAGCGCCGCTTCGAAGCTCAGCTGGTCGATACTATCGGCTTCCATTGCTCAAGCTTGTCCCCGAGACGCGCGAATGGCAAGGCGCGGCGCGCCTTAGCGCTTGAAAGGGTCCTTGATACCCGGGACGATCTCGTCCGAGGTATCGACCTCGCCAGCCTCGGCCGCGACCAACGCAGCCTCGGCGTCGCGGGCGTTCTGGTCGCGTTCGGCGCGAAGTTCCTGGATTAGCGCCGCGCGATCGCTGTCGAAGCGAGTATCGGTCGGCGCCGGGGTGCCGGCCGCCTTCTGCGCCTTGATCACCGCCGCATCCAGTTCGCGCTGCGAGGTCAGGCCGAGCGTAACCGGGTCCTTCGGCTGAATATTGGCCATGTTCCAGTGCGTCCGGTCGCGGATCGCGCCGATCGTGGTCCGGGTGGTGCCGATCAGCTTGCCGATCTGGCCATCGGTCACTTCGGGATGGTTGCGAATGATCCAGGCGATCCCGTCGGGCTTGTCCTGGCGCTTCGACACCGGCGTGTAGCGCGGCCCCTTGGTGCGGGTGATCGGGTCCGGCGCCTTGTGCATCTGCAGCACATAATCGGGGTCGGCCTGGCCCTTTTCGATTTCCTCATGGGTCAGCTCGCCGGCACGGATCGGGTCGCGACCGGTCAGCTTGGTCGCCGTGGTATCGTCGGCGATGGCCTGGATCTCGAGAATGTGGAGACCGCAGAATTCGGCGATCTGGGTGAAGGCCAGTGACGTGTTATCCACCAGCCAGGCGGCGGTGGCATGCGGCATGAGCGGCTGGGCCATGCTATTCTCCTGAAAACAAGTTGGGCCGCCCCTTCCCGGAGCGGCCGCATTGCCAGTCGATCTAGTCCCGCTAAACCCGAAGGGCAAGCTCCAACTGGAGCGTCGCTAAAGCCTCAAAGGTCGCAAAAGACCAAGGGTGAATGACCATTTTTCCTATTTTGCCCGCACGGGCAACGTCCGAGATTCTTCTTCGCCTATTTGGTACATTCAGTCGATCGAAAGCACGATCTTGCCGATATGGTCGCCGCTTTCCATCCGGGCGTGGGCGGCAGCGGCTTCAGCGAGGGGGACGACCCGGTCGATCACCGGCTTGAGGCGATTGCCCTCGACATAGGGCCAGACCGTCTTAGCGAGCTCGTCGGCGACCATCGTCTTGAACTGGACGTTGCGCGGGCGAAGCGTCGATCCGGTGAGCGTCAGGCGGCGGCGCATCAGCTCGGCGATCGGGACTTCGGCGATTGGCCCGCGCTGGAAGGCGATCGAGACGTGGCGGCCATCATCGGCGAGGCACTGAAGGTTGCGCGGGACATAATCCCCGCCGACCATGTCGAGCACGACATCGACTCCCCTGCCGTCGGTCACTTGTTTGACCGCATCAACGAAGTCCGCCTCGCGATAATTGATCGCGTGGGTTGCGCCGATTGCCTTCGCCGCCGCGCACTTGGCATCGCTGCCGCAGGTGACGATCACTTCGAGCCCGAACAGCTTACCAAGGAGAATCGCCATGGTTCCGATCCCGCTGGTCCCGCCGTGGACCAGCACCGTGTCGCCATCGGCGGCGAAACCGCGCTCGAACAGGTTGATCCACACGGTGAACAGCGTCTCGGGCATCGCCGCGGCCTCGGTCATGCGAAGCACTTCGGGAACCGGCAGACACGTGCCCATCGGCGCGACGCAATATTCGGCATAGCCCCCGCCAGCGACAAGCGCGCAGACCCGGCGGCCGATCATCATGTCGGCCCCCGATCCGGCGGCGACCACCGTTCCGGCAATTTCGAGTCCCGGAATGTCTGACGCGCCGGGCGGCGGCGGATAGGCGCCCATGCGTTGCAGCACGTCGGGGCGGTTGACCCCCGCCGCGGCCACCCGGACCAGCACTTCATCCGGCCCCGGCTGCGGCACCGGCCGCTCGGCGAGGCGCAGCACTTCGGGCCCACCCGGAGCCGAAATCTCGATTGCCTGCATGAGCTTCGGGATGGTCACGACGCGCCTTATTGACAGCGTGCCGCGATCGGTCAACGCTGCAGCTCATGGACGAGGACGACTTCTTTTCCACCCGGCCGGCCGATCCGTTGACATTGGTCTGCAAACAGGACCTCGGGCCGCTGTCGGTGGCCGAGCTCGACGAGCGGATCGAGCTGCTCAGGCAAGAGATCGCCCGCGTCGAGCGGCACCAAGCCGAATCAGAGGCCCACCGAAGCGCCGCAGATGAGCTTTTCAAGCGATCGTGACCGCCCGCGCGGCGGTGTGGTGCAATCGCGCGCCACGCAGCCCTTGATCGCCGCCGCCTTACCGCCGACATAAGGTTCGAGGAGTAATCGATGCCCAGTTTTGCCCGCGAACTCGAACAATCCCTGCACAATGCGCTTGGCGAGGCGGCCAAGCGCCGCCACGAATATGCCACGCTCGAGCATCTGTTGATGGCGTTGATCGACGACGAGCATGCGTCCAAGGTGATGACCGCCTGCGGGGTCAATCGCGACGAGCTCAAAGCCACCGTCAAACATTATCTAGATAATGAGCTCGGCGCCCTGGTTGCCGACAGCGCGACCGATCCAACCCCGACCAGCGGGTTCCAGCGGGTCGTTCAGCGCGCCATCCTCCACGTCCAGTCTTCGGGCCGCGACGATGTGACCGGCGCCAATGTGCTGGTCGCCTTGTTCAGCGAACGCGAAAGCTACGCCGTCTATTTCCTGCAGCAGCAGGACATGAGCCGTCTGGATGCGGTGACCTATATCAGCCACGGCGTCGGCAAGGGGGATGCCGAGCCCGAGCAGCGCGAAGTCAGCGGCACCGAGGAAAAGACCGAAGCCAAGCCCGGCGACAAGAAGGAAAGCGCGCTCGCGCAGTTCACCGTCAACCTCAATGACAAGGCCAAGGCGGGCAAGGTCGATCCGCTGATCGGGCGGATGCCCGAAGTCGACCGGACGGTGCAGATCCTGTGCCGGCGCTCGAAGAACAACCCGCTTTATGTCGGCGATCCCGGTGTCGGGAAGACCGCGATCGCCGAAGGCCTCGCGCGCAAGATCGTCGAAGGCGATGTCCCCGAGGTGTTGAAGCCCGCGGTGATTTACTCGCTCGACATGGGCGCGCTGCTGGCGGGCACGCGCTATCGCGGTGATTTCGAGGAGCGGTTGAAATCGGTCGTCAACGAGCTCGAGAAACTGCCCGACGCAATCCTGTTTATCGACGAGATCCACACCGTGATCGGCGCCGGCGCGACCAGCGGCGGGGCGATGGACGCTTCGAACCTGCTCAAGCCCGCGCTGTCGTCGGGCGCGATCCGCTGCATCGGCTCGACCACCTACAAGGAATTCCGCAACCATTTCGAGAAGGATCGCGCGCTTTTGCGCCGGTTCCAGAAGATCGACGTCAACGAACCGACGATCGAGGATACGATCAAGATTATTGCCGGGCTTCGAAGCTCGTTCGAGGCGCATCATAAGGTTCGCTACACGTCCGACGCGATCAAATCGGCGGTCGAGCTTTCGGCGCGCTACATCCACGACCGCAAACTGCCCGACAAGGCGATCGACGTGATCGACGAGGTCGGCGCGATGCAGATGCTCGTCCCGCCCAGTCGCCGCAAGAAGACCATTACCACCAAGGAAATCGAGATGGTGGTGGCGACGATGGCGCGAATCCCGCCGAAATCGGTATCGACCGACGACAAGCGCGTGCTCGAAACGCTTGAGACCGACCTGAAGCGCGTGGTGTTCGGCCAGGATCTGGCGATCGAGCGGCTCGCCTCGGCGATCAAGCTGAGCCGGGCGGGCCTTCGCGATCCCGACAAGCCGATCGGCAATTATCTGTTCTCAGGGCCGACCGGGGTCGGCAAGACCGAGGTTGCTCGCCAGCTCGCCTCGGTGCTTGGCATTCCGCTGCAGCGGTTCGACATGTCCGAATATATGGAGCGCCACTCGGTCAGCCGATTGATCGGCGCGCCGCCGGGTTATGTCGGGTACGACCAGGGCGGATTGCTGACCGACGCGGTCGACCAGCAGCCGCATTCGGTGCTGCTGCTCGACGAGATCGAGAAAGCCCATCCCGACCTGTTCAACATCCTGTTGCAGGTAATGGACAATGGGAAGCTCACCGATCACCACGGCAAAACGGTCGATTTCCGCAACACCATCCTGATCATGACCACCAATGCCGGCGCCGCCGACATGGCGCGCGAGGGGATCGGCTTTGGCGCTCTGTCGCGTGACGATGTCCAGGAAGATGCGATCAAGAAGATGTTCACGCCCGAATTCCGCAACCGCCTCGATGCGGTGGTGCCGTTCGGTTATCTGCCGCCCGCCGTGGTCGCGCGCGTGGTCGACAAGTTCATCCTGCAGATGGAAATGCAGCTCGCCGACCGCAACGTCCACATCCAGCTCGATGACGAAGCGCGCGAGTGGCTGACCATCAAGGGCTATGACAAGATGAACGGTGCTCGCCCGATGGGCCGCCTGATGCAGGAGAAGATCAAGCAGCCGCTGGCCGAGGAATTGCTGTTCGGCAAACTGGTCGACGGGGGCGAGGTCAAGGTCCGCATCAAGGACAATCAGCCGTCGTTCGAGATCGTCTCGGCACCGCCCAAGGCGCCCAAGGTGAAGTCCGCGCCCAAGGTGAAGAGCAAGGCCAAGTCGACCGACTAGCGCATTGCCTGCGCTTCTGCTTCCTTCCCGCCCGAAACAGGGGAGAGAGATGATGAAGGCATGGCGAGTCGCGCTTGGTGCGTTGATGGTGGGTTCGGCGGGTGGAGCGATTGCGGCACCGGCTTCCGGGCCGAGTGCAGCATTTAGCGGAAGCGATTTGTTCAACCTGGCGGCGGCGAGCGATCCGCAGATCAGCCCCGACGGGCGGCAGATCGCCTATGTCCGCAAGTCGAACGACATCATGACCGACAAGGCGCGATCGTCGATCTGGCTGGTCGACGTGGCGACTGGCCAGCAGCGCCCGATCGCTGCGGGCAGCGGCGACAGCTTCGGCCCGGCCTGGTCGCCCGACGGCAAGCGCATCGCTTACGGCTCGACCGCGGAAGGCGGCGCTCCGCAATTGTTCGTTCGCTGGATGGACGGCGGGCAGAGTGTGCGGATCACCGCGCTTCCCGATAGCCCGCAAGCGATCGAATGGTCGCCCGACGGAAGCCGCATCGCCTATCTGATGAATGTCCCGGACGACTGGCCCAAGCTCGGATCGGCGCCGCCCAAGCCAGAGGGGGCGGAATGGGCTAAGCCGCTTCAGATCATCGACAAGGTTATCTACCGCGCTGACGGGGCTGGCTATCTGAAGGCGGGATACGACCACATCTTCATGGTCGACGCGCTAGGCGGATCGCCGCGGCAGCTGACATTCGGTACCTATCATGATGGAGCGCCGCACTGGGAGCGTCGCGGGCAGTCGATCCTGTTCAGCGCGGTTCGCAAGGCGAGCTGGGAATACGAAGCCACTGACAGCGAAGTGTATCGGGTCAGCCTGGAGGGCGGCGAGCCGCAGGCGCTCACCAGCCGCAAGGGCCCTGATGGCGATCCCCGCCCCTCGCCCGACGGCCGGAGCATCGCCTTTGTGGGCTTTGACGACCATCTCAAAGGTTATGAGCAATCCGATCTCTACGTCATGGACTCGAACGGCGGCGGTGCGCGCCGGATAGCGCCTGCACTCGACCGCTCGATCAGCGACTTCGCGTGGAGCGCCGATGGTCGATCGATCATCGCTTCGTATGAGGAAGGCGGGAAAACGACCGTGTCCCGGGTCGGGCTCGACGGGCGCGTTGCACCGATCACGCACGATGTCGGCGGGGGCGGGCTCGACCGGCCCTATGCCGGCGGGTCGTTCAGTGTCGCGAAGAACGGGACAATCGCCTTCACCGCCGATTCCTCCGGGCGTCCGGCGGATGTGGGGGTCGCGCATGGCGGCGAGACTCGGCTGCTGACCCATCTCAATGATCTCGCCTTGTCGCAAAAGGCGCTTGGCGGGCTGACCCCGCTCGAGGTGCGTGCACCCGATGGCGGCAAGGTGCCGTCTTGGGTCATCCTGCCGGCCGGCTACCAACAGGACAAACCGCTGCCGACGATCCTCGAAATTCACGGCGGACCCTACGCCTCCTACGGTCCACATTTCTCGACCGATTACCAACTCTATGCCGCCGCCGGTTATGCGGTGCTTTACACCAACCCGCGCGGATCGACCGGTTATGGCCAGGCATTCGCCGACGGGATCGAGAAGACTTACCCCGACAGCGATTATGCCGACCTGATGGCGGCAGTCGATGCCGCGGTTGCCGCGGGGATTGCCGACCCCGACAATCTGTTCGTCACCGGCGGATCGGGCGGCGGGATCTTGACCGCGTGGATCATCGGCAAGACCAACCGGTTCAAGGCCGCGGCGGCGCAGAAGCCGGTAATCAACTGGACCAGCATGGCGTTGACCAGCGACGGCCCGGCATTCTTCGGCCCCTATTGGATGGGCGCGCTGCCGTGGGAGAATTACCAAAGCTATTGGGCAAGGTCGCCGCTCAGCCTGATGAGCAAGGTGAAAACACCGACCCTGGTGGTCGTCGGGAGCGAGGATTACCGGACACCGGTGAGCGAGGCCGAGCAGCTCTATACCGCTTTGAAGCTGGTCCATGTGCCGACGATGCTGGTCAAGGTGCCCGACGCGAGCCACGGCGGGATCGCGGCGCGACCGTCGCAGGCGGCGGCCAAGGCGTCGGCTATCATCGCGTGGTTCGACAAGTATCGGAAGCGCTAGCGCTGTGGCGCCAACGCGTTAGGGTGGCGGGACTCACAGGAGATAGTTGATGACGCGTCTTCGTCTGCTCGGTTTGACCGGGACTTGTGCCCTCATACTCGGCGCGTGCGCGGCGGCGCCGCCGGTGATCGTTGCTGCGCCCGCGGCGCCGTTTGCGTTCGATGCAGCGCGGATGTCCGACCATATCCGGATCCTCGGCTCCGACGAATATGAAGGCCGAGCGCCCAATACCCCGGGCGAGACCAAGACGGTCGCTTATCTGATCGACCAATTCGCCAAGGCCGGGCTCCAGCCGGGCGGCGTGATGGTCGATGGCAAGCGCAGCTGGACCCAGCCGGTGCCGTTGCTCAAGTCCGAATTCGCCGCGACCCCGAGCGTCGCGGTGACGCTTGGCGGCAAGTCGATGCCACTCACCCAGGGGGAGGAGATTGCGGTCCGCGCGCCGACCAACGGCGATCGCGGGATTAACCTGTCGAAGGTGCCGCTCGTTTTCGTCGGCTACGGGGTCAAGGCGCCCGAGCGTGGCTGGGACGATTACAAGGGCACCGATGTGCGCGGCAAGGTGATCGTGATGCTGGTCAACGATCCCGATTTCGAGGCCAAGGGTGAGCCAAACGAAGGGAATTTCGGTGGCAAGGCGATGACCTATTACGGGCGCTGGACCTACAAATATGAGGAAGGCGCTCGCCAAGGCGCGGCGGGGGTGCTGGTGGTCCACGAAACCGCGCCGGCGTCTTACGGCTGGGCGACGGTTAAGAATAGCAACACCAATGCCATGTTCGACATCGTCCGCAGGGATCCCCGCGCGGAACATCCGCCGCTCGAAGGCTGGATCCAGCGCGACTTGGCGGTGAAATTGGCAACCGATTCCGGGCTCGATTTCGAGGCATTGAAGGCCGCCGCGCGCAAGAAAGATTTCCGCCCGGTCGAATTGAAGGCCCGGCTCGATGTCCACGGCGACGCGCGGACCGAGGTCATCACCTCGCAGAATGTCATCGGCTTGCTGCCCGGCACCACGACCCCCGACGAGACGATTATCTATACCGCGCACTGGGACCATCTCGGGGTCGGCTTGCCCGACGCCAATGGCGACCGGATCTACAATGGCGCGATCGACAATGGCACCGGGCTCGCCCAGCTGATCGAGCAGGGACGCTCCTTCGCCGCCGGCCCGCGCCCGCAGCGTTCGATGGTGTTCATGGCGGTCACCGCCGAGGAAAAGGGCCTGCTGGGTAGCGAATATTATGCCGCCAACCCGATCTATCCCGCCGGCAAGACGGTCGCGGTGTTCAATACCGACGTCTTGAGCGTGATCGGCGCGGCGCGCGATTTCTCGATTCGCGGAACGGCGCGGCTCGGGCTGCTTGACGATCTGATCGAGGAAGGCGCGAGGTTCGGCCGCCGCTACACGCCCGACGCCCACCCCGAGACCGGCGGCTTCTATCGCTCCGACCATTTCACCATGGCCAAAGCGGGCATCCCGGCGATCAGCCTGACCCCCGGGCAGGATCTGTTCAACGGCGGGGTCGCCCGGGCGGAGGAGTTCGGCAAGACCTACACCAGCAAATATTACCACCAGCCCGACGACGAATGGTCGCCCGACTGGGATTATTCGGGGATGATCGCCGACGCGACCTTGCTCCACGCGCTCGGCTTCAGGCTCGCGACCAATCGCGAATGGCCCAACTGGAGCCAGGACAGCGAATTCCGCGCGGCACGCGACCACACCGCCGCCGAGCGTCGATAAAGGGAGACCAGGCGATGGCCGACATCACATTCTATACCAACCCCATGTCGCGCGGGCAGATCGTCCGCTGGATGCTTGAGGAAGTAGGCCAGCCCTACGACACCGAGATCATCGACTATTCGGTGATGCACGACGACGCCTACCGCGCGATCAACCCGATGATGAAGGTCCCGGCGATCGTCCATCGCGGCAAGGTGGTGACCGAATGCGCAGGCATCATCGCTTATCTCGCCGATGCGTTCCCTGCGGCCGGCCTCGCCCCGCAGGCCGACGAAAAGGCCGATTATTACCGTTGGCTGTTCTTCGCCGCCGGACCGATTGAGCAGGCAGTGACCAACAAGTCCGCCGGGTTCGAGCCGAGCGAAGAGAAAGGCCGGATGTTCGGCTATGGCAATTACGACCTCGCGGTGAACACTCTGGCCGATTATCTGACGAGACGCGACTATGTTTGCGGCGACCGGTTCACCGCCGCCGACGTTTATGTCGGAAGTCAGGTGATGTGGGGCACCCAGTTCGGCACGCTTCCCTCGCTTGCACCATTTCTAGCTTATGGCGAGCGATTGTCGGACCGCGAGGCCTATCAGCGCGCCAAGGGCATTGACGGCCAGTTGATCGCCGAGATGCAGGCGAAATCGCCGGCCTGATCAGCCAAGAGTAAAGCGATAAAGCTTGACGAGTTCTCGCCACGCACGCTCGGCGGAGGGCTCGTTATAAGCCTGGCTTCCAGCAACGCACCAGCCATGGTCGGCCGGATAGACTTCCACCACCGCCGGACGCTTCGCTGCTGCGAAGGTCGCCTTCAGAATGTCCTTGGCGTCTGGCTGCTTCTGGTCATCGTTTTGGGCGATGGCGACCAGAAAGCGAGCCTTGGACCTTCGGATCTGCAAATGCGGGCTGTTCGGCTCTTTCGTCACCAAGCCGCCGCCGTGGAAGCTGGCAACGGCGCGGATGCGGTCCGATCGGACAGCTGCGGTTCGGAACGCGAAGGGGCCGCTAAAGCAATATCCCTGCACCCCGGCGCCTTTTCGACGATCGACTTGCTTTTGCCGATCAAGGAACTTCAGGAAGGCGTCGGCATCGCCGTCAATCCTGGCGTCGGTAAGGGTTGCCTTGAGATCCAGCAATTTGGCCACGGCTTCCTTGTCGCCGAAGTCAAATGATCCCGCGACGATGGGCGCCCGCCGGGTGCGATAGAAAGGATTCGGCACCAGCACGGTGTGGCCTTGTGCGGCCAGCCTTCTGCCCATCTCCCGAAATACCGGCCGCAATCCCAGAATGTCGGGCCAAAGCAGGACGGCGGGCCACGCCCCGCGCCCGGCCGGATGAAACAACACCGCATCGGCCGAGCCATCCGCGGTTTTTACCATCACGTCGGTTTCGACGACAGTCGCGGCCAGCGCCGCGCCCGGCAGGCCAACAGCAGCAGCGACCGATGAAAGACCTAAGACGACGGACCGCCGAGTGAACGACGTGTCAACGATGAATCCTTCGTTGTCGCTATCGCACATGATATTCTCCCGCGGCGAAGACCGGCGGGCAGAGAGTTCCACGGATAGCGCCGGCACTCAAGCGATGGCGGGAGACAAAAATAAAGAGGCCCGGCGGATCGCTCCGCCGGGCCTCTCCGTTTCGCTGATGAGCAGCTGCCTTAGCGGCGGTTGCCCATGAAGCTGAGCAGGAAGGTGAACATGTTGATGAAGTCGAGATACAGCTGCAGCGCGCCCATGATGGCGGTCTTGCCCATCATCTCGGTGCCCGCGACATAAGCGTACATCGACTTGATCTTCTGCGTGTCATAGGCGGTCAGCCCGGCGAAGATCAGCACGCCGATTGCGCTGATCGCCAATTGCATTGCCGGCGACTGGAGCCACAAGTTGATCAGCATTGCCACCAGCAACCCGACCACGCCCATGATCAGGAAGGTGCCGAAGCCCGATAGATCCTTCTTGGTGGTGTAGCCATAGAGGCTAAGCCCCATGAACGCGGCAGCGACCGCGAAGAAGGTCTGAGCGATTGAGGTGCCGGTATAGACCAGAAACACGGTCGACATCGACAGGCCCATCACCGTCGCAAACGCCCAAAACAGGATCTGCAATGTGGCGGTCGAGAAGCGGTTGACGCCGAGGCTCATCGCGAACACGAAACCCAATGGCGCGAAGATGATCACCCAGCGCAGCGGCGTCGCCATGACCTGCGCGGCCATACCTGAATTGTAAAACAGCAAGGCGACGATGCCGGTCAGCAGCACCCCCGATGCCATGTAATTGTATACCGACAACATGTAGGACCGAAGGCCCGCATCGCGGGCGACACTCGGAACACCGACGGCAATCGCCGGGTCCACGCCGGTCGTGCGCGGGTCGAACTGGTTCTGCATTTCTTCTCCTCTTCCGGGAGGCCTCGACGACACATCCCCTGACGGACGCAATATCGGTGTTTTACCCCGCCACTTCAAGCGAAACCGGTCGCGGTTCGTCTCGTGCCAAGATAGGGCATCGCAATGCACCGCTTGTTCGTCGCGCTCCGTCCGCCGCTTTTGATCCGCCAGACGTGCCTCGCGGCGATGGAGGACGGCCCGCCCGGCTGGGCGTGGCAGGATGACGAGCAGCTGCATCTCACGCTTTGCTACATCGGTGAGGTGGAGCGGCCGGTAGCGGAGGATATCGCCGCGGCCTTGGGTTCGATCCACGCTCCGCCGATCAACCTGGCGCTGAGCGGAGTCGGCTGGTTCGACCAGAGGCCGCGCGGTGCCCTGTTCGCCCGCGCCGCTCCCGCCGATGCGCTTGCCGCGCTCCACAAGAAGATTGATCGAGCGCTGGTCCGGATTGGGCTCGAGCCCGAACGCCGCGCCTTCCTACCTCACATCACCCTTGCCCGCCGCCGCTCGGGCGCGGTCGATCCGGACGGCTGGCTCGAGCGCAACGCCGGCCTCGCCAGCTGCGCCGCGCCGGTTCCGGCGATGATCCTCTACCAAAGCCACCTCGGCCGTCACGGATCGAGCTACGAAGCGGTCGCATCCTACCCGCTCAGCGCTTGATCTTCGCGCCTGGAAACCCATCTAGGCCAAGGCGTTGTTCCGCGGGACGGCCGCCTTGCCCGAATCGAACAAATATGGAACAAACGCGCGATGCTGACTCACATTTCCGTTCGGGGTGCCCGCGAGCATAACCTCAAGGGCGTCAACGTCGAGATTCCGCGCGAGAGCCTGACGGTGATCACCGGGCTGTCGGGCAGTGGCAAATCGTCCCTCGCGTTCGACACTATCTATGCTGAGGGGCAGCGGCGCTACGTCGAGTCACTATCGGCCTATGCGCGGCAATTCCTCGAGATGATGCAGAAGCCCGATGTCGAACATATCGACGGGCTTTCGCCAGCGATCTCGATCGAGCAGAAGACCACCAGCCGCAATCCGAGATCGACCGTCGCCACGGTCACCGAAATCTACGATTACATGCGGCTGTTATGGGCGCGAGTCGGAATCCCTTACTCGCCCGCGACCGGCCTGCCGATCGAAGCGCAGCAGGTCAGCCAGATGGTTGACCGGGTGATGCAGCTCCCCGAAGGATCGCGCCATTATCTGCTCGCTCCGGTGGTTCGCGGTCGCAAGGGCGAATATCGCAAGGAGCTGGCCGAATGGCAGAAGGCCGGCTTCACCCGCGTGCGAATCGACGGCGAGATGATGGGAATCGAGGATGCCCCCGCGCTCGACAAGAAATACAAGCATGACATCGAGGTCGTGGTCGACCGGATCGCCATCCGGGAAGGCATCGAAAGCCGCCTCGCCGACAGTTTCGAGACCGCGCTTAAACTTGCCGAGGGCCTCGCCTTTCTCGACCCGGCCGACCCGCCGGTCGAACCAGACGCGACCCATTCGGGAATGAAGCTCGACTATGGCGCCCCGGGGCGGATCGTGTTTTCGGAGAAGTTTGCCTGCCCTGTGTCGGGCTTCACCATCGCCGAAATCGAGCCGCGCCTGTTCAGCTTCAACGCGCCGCAGGGCGCCTGCCCGGCGTGCGACGGGCTGGGCGAGAAGATGCTGTTCGACGAGGATCTGGTGGTCCCCAACCATGCGTTGTCGATCGCCAAGGGCGCGGTCGTGCCGTGGGCCAAGAGCCAGCCACCCTCGCCTTATTACATGCAGGTGCTGGGCAGCCTGGCACGCGCCTACGAGTTTGATCTCGCCACTCCCTGGGGCGATCTGCCCGAGGAAGCGCGGCAGGTCATTCTGCGCGGGACCAAGGGTCGGCCCGTTGCACTACGCTTCGTCGATGGGCGCAAATCCTACGAAGTTAAGAAAGCCTTCGAAGGCGTGATCGGCAATCTCGAGCGGCGGATGCTGTCGACCGAAAGCGCATGGATGCGCGAGGAATTGTCGCGTTACCAGGCGAGCCATGCGTGCGAAGTATGCCACGGCGCCCGGCTCAAGCCAGAAGCGTTGTCGGTCAAGATCGCAGGCGAAGATATTTCGCTTAGCGCTCGCCGCTCGGTAGCCGACGCACTCGGCTGGTTTTCGACGCTCGAGGAACAATTGAAGTCGCAGCAGCGCGAGATCGCTCACCCGATCTTGAAGGAAATCAACGCCCGCCTCGGTTTCCTCGATAATGTCGGGCTCGACTATCTCAATCTCGACCGCACCAGCGGCACTTTGTCGGGCGGCGAGAGCCAGCGGATTCGCCTCGCGTCGCAGATCGGCAGCGGCCTGTCGGGCGTGCTCTACGTCCTCGACGAACCCTCGATCGGTCTCCACCAGAAGGATAATGACCGCCTGCTCGAGACTCTCCAGCGCCTGAAATCGCTCGGCAATACCGTGCTCGTGGTCGAGCATGACGAGGACAGCATCCGCAGCGCCGACCATATCATCGACATGGGGCCGGGCGCCGGGGTCCACGGCGGCGAAGTGGTGTGCGCCGGGACGCTCGCCGATCTGATGGCGTGCGAGGACAGCCTGACCGCCGATTATCTCTCGGGCCGCCGCTCGATCCCGGTCCCGGCCCGGCGCCGCAAGGGCAATGGCAAGAGGCTCACCGTCCATGGCGCCACCGCCAACAATCTCGCCAACATCACCGCCTCGATACCGCTCGGCACCTTCACCTGCATCACCGGGGTCAGCGGCTCGGGCAAGTCGAGCTTTACCATCGACACGCTCTATGCCGCCGCAGCGCGCTCCCTCAACGGCGCGCGCATTCTCGCCGGCAAATATGACAAGATCAGCGGGCTCGAACATCTCGACAAGGTGATCGACATCGACCAGTCGCCGATCGGCCGCACGCCCCGGAGCAACCCCGCGACCTACACCGGCGCCTTCACCCAGATCCGCGACTGGTTCGCCGGCCTGCCCGAAAGCCAGGTGCGCGGTTACAAGCCCGGCCGGTTCAGCTTCAACGTCAAGGGCGGCCGCTGCGAGGCCTGCCAGGGCGACGGCCTGCTCAAGATCGAAATGCACTTCCTGCCGGACGTCTACGTCACC
>JBBRTO010000008.1:0-41571 GCA_038244345.1 Sphingomonadales bacterium
GGCGGCATCAGCGACCCGGTTTCCTTCGCGCTCCGCCATGCCGCTTTCTGCGCCGCATAGGCCGCGTTCGATTTGGGGGCGGTGGCGCAATACAGGCAGGCCTGGACGATCGCCAGCTCGCCCTCGGGCGAGCCGAGGAAGTCGTAACTGTCCTTCGCGGCGAGGCATTGCACCAGTGCCTGCGGATCGGCCAAGCCGATGTCTTCGGAAGCAAAGCGCACCAGCCGGCGCAGTAAATAGAGCGGCTCGTCGCCTGCGGTCAGCATCCGCGCCAGATAGTAAAGCGCGGCCTGCGGGTCGGAGCCGCGCAGGCTTTTGTGAAGCGCGGAGATGAGGTTGTAATGCCCCTCGCGGTCCTTGTCGTAGACCGCCACCCGCCGCTGCAGGAACTGCGCCAGCTCGGCCGGGCCGAGCGGCTCGTCGATCGCCACATCGAACAAGGTCTCTACCTGGTTGAGCAGGAAGCGCCCGTCGCCGTCGGCGCTGGCGAGCAAGGCATCGCGCGCGTCGGCGGTGACGGGGAGGGTGCGGCCAACCTCGGCCTCGGCGCGGGCGAGCAGCTTTTCGAGCGCGATGCTGTCGAGGCGGCGGAGGATCAGCACCTGGCAGCGCGACAGCAGAGCCGCGTTCAATTCGAAGCTGGGGTTTTCGGTGGTTGCACCGACCAGGGTCACCGTCCCGTCCTCGACGAAGGGCAGGAAGCCGTCCTGCTGGGTGCGATTGAAGCGGTGGATCTCGTCGACAAACAAAAGCGTCCGTTGGCCGATCCGCGCGGCTTGCTTTGCCTCGGCGAAGATCTTCTTGAGGTCGGCCACGCCCGAGAACACCGCCGAGATGGCGACGAAGCGCAAGCCCACTGCATCGGCCAGCAACCGCGCGATGCTGGTCTTGCCGGTGCCCGGCGGCCCCCACAGCACCAGCGACGATAGTTTCCCCGCCGCGACCATCCGCCCGAGCGCACCCTCGGGACCGGTCAGATGCTCCTGCCCGACCACCTCGCCAAGCGCGCGCGGGCGCAGCCGCTCGGCCAGGGGTGCGCCGGGAGCGGGCGCAGCTGGTTGCGGATCGCGAAGCGCATCGGGAAACAGGTCGGTCATCCCCCCTGCAATAAGCCCCGCGCAAAAAAGTTGCACTTACCTCTTGCAAGATCATATCTATGATATATCTTAGAGCCATCTTGAAAGGATAAACAGAACATGCATTCACATTGTCACACTGGCCGCCAAGGCCGTCAAAGCGGTCGCCGCCGCGCGTTTGCCGAAGCGATCTTCGCGATTGGCGGCCCCGGCGGCTGGAGCGATTTCGGCCGGAATTTCGGGTCGGACTTCGGTTCGAGCGGCCCGCGCGGCGGCAGCGGAGGGCGCGGCCGGCGCCGGATGTTCGAGGGCGGCGAGCTTCGCCTCGTGCTCCTCAAACTGATCGCCGACGAACCGCGCCATGGCTACCAATTGATCAAGGCGATCGAGGACATGACCGGCGGCGATTATGCGCCATCCCCCGGGATCGTCTATCCGACGCTGTCGATGCTCGAGGATCTGGGCTTCGTTACCGAAGCACATTCGCCAGAAGCGAAGCGTACCTACGAGGCGACCGACGAAGGCCGCGCCCACCTCGCGGAGAATGAAGACGAGGTCGACAAGTTGCTCGAACGGTTGGCCGCGATGGACAAGGGCAAAGGCGAACAGCGCCCCGAGATCGGCCGCGCCATCGGCAACATGATGCACGCGCTCAAGAACCGCGTGGCGCGCGATGGCTGGAACGAGGCCTTGCTCAACGAGGTGGTCGACATCCTCGACGAAGCCGCCAAGAAAATCGAGCGGTTGGACTAACCGGAACGACTAGCTCGGTAGCCAGCGCTTGCCGTAGAGCGCGTCCATCCGTTCGCGGCGCTCGATCACGCGGGTGTAGAGTTTCATTACATCCGCGTTGATCGAGTCCCAGTCGCGGGTCCGGGCGAAGTCGAGCCCGGCCGCGCCGTGCCGCGCCCGAAGCGCCGGATCCGTGGCATAGCGCCGAAGCGCCTCGCCATATTGGTCGGGCTCGAGCGGATCGACCAGGATCCCGGTGACCTCGTCGCGGACCAGGCTGGTCGCGCCGGTCGCCAAGGCGGCGACCACCGGCAATCCGCACGCCATCGCTTCCTGCGTGACATTGCCGAACGCCTCGGTGATCGACGGGTTGAGGAACACGTCGGCGCTGGCCAGGGCGACCGCCAGATCATCCCCCGTCTGCTGCCCGAGGAACAACGTGTTCGCGGGCAAATTCTCTTCGAACCAGCTGCGCGCCGGTCCGTCACCGATCACCATCACGCGGTGTCGAACCCCGCGCCTGACCGCCGCATTGATTGCCTCGACGAACACGTCGAGCCCCTTTTCCATTACGATCCGGCCGAGGAACGCGACCAGCATCTCGTCGTCCTTGATCCCGTGCGCGCGTCGCCATTCCATGCTCCGGCGAGCGGGGTTGAACTGGTCGCGGTCGACCCCGCGGCCCCAGATCGAAATGTCCCGGCTCATCCGCTGTGCGTAGAGAACCGCGGCAGTCGATTCGGCCGGCGCAACGATTGCATCGCAGCGCCGATACAGTCGCCGAAGCAGCGCGCGGAACGCCGGCTCGAACCAGCCCAGCCCATAATATTTCAGATAAGTTTCGAACCGCGTGTGGACCGATGCCACCGCCGGGATCCCGCGCGCCCGCGCCCAGGTCACCGCGCGATGGGCCACGACGTCGGGGCTTGAGACATGGACGATGTTGGGCGCGAAGGCCGCCAGGTCGGCGCGCACCTCGGCGTTCAACGATGAGGGAATGCGATATTCGGGCCGCTTGGGGATCGGCACCGAGGGGACGTTGACCAGATCGCCGGTCGGGGCAAAAGCCGGTTTGTCGCGAACCGGCGAATAGACCCGTACGCTGGCACCTTGCCGAAGCAAATAGCCGACCAGCCGGTTGAGCGCCTGGTTGGCCCCATCGCGGACATAATTGTAATTGCCCGAGAACAGGGCGATGCGCAGCTCGTCGGGCTTCATCGCAGCGGCTATTAACGGCCTCTGCAGCAAAGGCAAAGGAAGCGCGTGGTCAATCACAAGCAATCGATGGCCCCGGTCGGCTCTGGCGATGCGCGACTGTTGATCCTTGGCAGCCTGCCGGGCGATGCCAGCCTCGCGGCGCAGCGTTATTATGCCCATCCGACCAACCAGTTCTGGCGGTTGCTCGGGCGCTCGATCGGCGAGGAGCTGGCCGGGCTCGACCACGATTCGCGGATCGATCGGCTGACGGCGCGGGGGATCGCCTTGTGGGATGTGGTCGCCGAGGCGTTGCGGCCAGGCAGCCTCGACGGCGCGATCCGCGATGCGCGCGCCAACCCACTGGCCAAGTTCGTCGCCACCCACCAGCGGCTGGAGGCGATCGCGTTCAACGGCAAGACCGCCGCGGCGATCGGTCGCGGCTCGCTCGCCGGTGTCGAGGGCATCGCGCTGATCGACCTGCCGTCGTCGAGCGCCGCCTTGACCCGTCCGTTCGATCAAAAAATGCGCGCTTGGTCGGCGCTTGTCGGCTTTGCAGGATAAGTGATTTCGGCCACAGTGCGGCGATGATCGAAGATGATACCGACGAAGCCGCCGAGGGCGACCCCAGGATGAGCATGGTCGACGAGGCGCTGGTCGCGGGCAATATCGCCAACACCAACGGCTTGCTGGTAATCCTCGCCAAGCTCGTCGCCCGCGGGATTTTCGACAAGGACGACCTCAAGGCCTTTTCGGACTCTTATTCCAAGCCGCTCGACCATGAAGGCATGCGCGAGAATGAGCTGGTCAGCCAGATGCAGGACCAGATGGAATCGACGCTTGCAGAACTGATGCGCTTCATCGCCGAGCAGAATTGATCGCGTGATGTCGCTGACCGATCTCGACCGGCTCGAGGCCGAAAGCATCCACATCCTGCGCGAAGTCGTGGCCGAGGCGGCGCGGCCGGTGATGCTCTATTCGGTGGGCAAGGACAGCGCGGTGATGCTTCACCTGGCGAAGAAGGCGTTCTTTCCCTCGCCCCCGCCATTCCCCTTGCTCCACGTCGACACCACCTGGAAATTCCGCGCAATGTACCAGTTTCGCGACCGGATGGCGGCAGAAGCCAGGATGGAGCTGATCGTCCACATCAATCCCGATGCCAAGGCGCGCGGAATCAACCCGTTCGATCACAAGGCGCTGCACACCGATCTGTGGAAGACCGAGGGGCTCAAGCAGGCGCTCGATGCGGGCGGCTATGACGCCGCATTCGGCGGGGCCCGGCGCGACGAGGAGAAGAGCCGCGCCAAGGAGCGGATCTTCTCGTTCCGCTCGGCGGCGCACGGCTGGGACCCGAAGACCCAGCGACCCGAACTGTGGAATCTCTACAATGCGCGCATCGCCAAGGGCGAAAGCATCCGGGTCTTTCCCTTGTCCAACTGGACCGAGCTCGACGTGTGGCGCTACATCGAGCGCGAAGGCATTCCGGTCGTCCCGCTCTATTTCGCTGCCCCGCGTCCGACCGTCATCCGCGACGGCATGATCCTGATGGTCGACGACGACCGCTTCCCGCTCGACAGCGAGCGGCCGGTCGAACGGATGGTCCGGTTCCGTACGTTAGGCTGCTACCCGCTGACCGGCGCGGTCGAGAGCGAGGCGACCACCTTGGCCGACATCATCGCCGAAATGCGCGTCTCGACCAGCAGCGAGCGGCAGGGCCGGGCGATCGACCATGATGGATCGGGCTCGATGGAGCGCAAGAAGAAGGAGGGCTATTTCTAATGGCCGACCTGCTTCGCTTCATCACCTGCGGCAGCGTCGACGACGGCAAGTCGACGCTGATCGGGCGTCTGCTCTACGACAGCAAGGCGGTGCTCGACGACCAATTGAGTTCGCTCGAAACGGATTCCAAAGCGGTCGGCACACGCGGCGACCAGATCGACTTCGCGCTCTTGGTCGATGGCCTTACCGCCGAGCGCGAGCAGGGCATCACGATCGACGTTGCCTACCGCTATTTCGCGACCGACAAGCGCAGCTTCATCGTCGCCGATTGCCCGGGCCACGAACAATATACCCGCAACATGGTGACCGGCGCCTCGACCGCAGATCTCGCGATCATCCTGCTCGACGCGCGCGCCGGGGTGATGACCCAGACCCGTCGCCACTCGCATTTGTGCCACCTGATCGGCGTGAAGCATTTCGTGCTCGCGGTGACCAAGATGGATCTGGTCGAGTACGACCAGACGGTGTTCGAGGCCCACGCCGCTGATTATCGCGCCTTCGCTGCATCAATCGGTATCGCCGACGTCACCTGTATCCCCACTTCGGGCGTCCACGGCGACAATGTCGTCGCCAGATCGGCGGCGATGCCATGGTACGACGGCCCGGCGCTGCTCGATCATCTCGAACGGGTCGAGCTCGACAGCGCCGCCGCCGCGGCGCGCCCGTTCCGCCTTCCGGTCCAATTAGTCAGCCGCCCCGACGCCAGCTTTCGCGGGTTCGCCGGACTCATCGCCTCGGGCCAGGTGGCGACGGGCGACGCGGTGCGAATCCTCCCCTCGGGCAAGACCAGCAAGGTTGCGCGGATCCTGGTCGGGGACTCAGACGTCGATCAGGCGCAGGCGGGCCAGTCGGTCATGCTGACGCTGGCCGACCAGATCGACTGTTCGCGCGGCGACGTCATTGCCGCCGCCGGCGATCCGCCCGAAGCCGCCGACCAGTTCGAAGCCTCGATCGTGTGGATGAACGACGAGCCGTTGCTGCCGGGCCGCGCCTACTGGCTCAAACTCGCCACCCAGAGCGTCTCGGCGACCATCGCCGCGCCCAAATATGCGCTGGCGGTCGACAGTGGCGAGCATCTCGCCGCCAGGACGCTCGAGTTGAACGACATCGGGGTCGCCGAAGTCACCACCGACCGAGCGCTGGTGTTCGAACCTTATCCCGCCAGCCGCACGCTTGGGGGCTTTATCCTGATCGACAAACTCACCAACGCCACCGTCGCCGCGGGGATGCTCCACTTCGCACTTCGCCGGGCGCACAACATCCACTGGCAGGCGCTCGATGTCAGCCGAGAGGCGCATGCCCGGCTGAAGCAGCAGAAGCCTGCGGTGCTGTGGTTTACCGGCCTGTCGGGCGCGGGAAAGTCGACCATTGCCAATCTGGTCGAAAAGAAACTCCACGCAATGGGCCGCCACACCTTTTTGCTCGACGGCGACAATGTCCGTCACGGGCTCAACAAGGATCTCGGCTTTACCGATGCCGACCGGATCGAGAATGTCCGCCGCGTTGGTGAGGTCGCCCGGTTGATGGCCGATGCCGGGTTGATCGTCATCACCGCCTTCATCTCCCCGTTCCGTGCCGAGCGCGAGATGGTCAAGGCGATGTTCCCCGATGGGGAGTTCATCGAGATCTTCGTCGATACGCCGCTGGCCGAGGCGGAGAAGCGTGACTCCAAGGGGCTCTACGCCAAGGCCCGCAAAGGCGAACTGGCCAATTTCACCGGCATCGACAGCCCGTACGAAGTGCCTGAAAACGCTGACATTATCATTAAATCGACGAGCGGCCCGGACGACGCTGCATCGGCCATCATCGAGTTTCTCGACACCCGCCGCACATGATGCTCGCAGTGCGAACCGTGGTGACCCAGGGAATGCGAGCCGTGATCATTGGGCCCGTCTAACGGTGGGACGAAGGCTTGCCCGCGTTGCGAACAAATTTCCGCTCCTCGGAACTTGGCGACGTGCCGAGCAGCGCCGGTTCGAAGATCAGTGCGCAAATCAACGTCCAGACCAGCGACAGCATCAGGATCAACCCCATGCTCGAGGTGCCAGGGTGGTCGGACAGCCACAATGCACCAAACGCACTGCCGGTCGCCAGCGCACTGAACACGACGGCGCGAGTCAGCGGCGTCTGGAGCAGGTCGCGCACGCCATTTCGCCACGCCATGACGAAATAAATGTGGAAGGCGACGCCGACCCCGAAAAGCAAAGGGAAAGCGATAATATTGGCGAAATTAAGCGGCTGACCGATCATCACGCAAGTATCCAGCGTGAGGAAGCCCGACAGGATCACAGGCGCCAAGGTGTGCGCAACATTACGCAGATTGCGCAACACCGCGAACAGCAGCACGCTGATCAGCACGAAGGCCAGCACCCCCGCCTTGATGAACGCTTGGGCAACGGTATGCGCCGCCTCCTGTGTTTCGACCGGGAGTCCCGTCGCACCGGGCGCAACTTTGCGAACCGCGTTAGTAAAGCGTGCCAGCACTGCATTGTCGTTGCTGTTTCCGCTTGGGAATATGCGGACCACTGCGCGTCCATCGCGGGCGATCCAGTCGTCGGCGATTTCGGGCGGCAGCTGAGCGCGCGTCAGTTCGCTTGCCTGGAGTGAATAGCGAAGCTGGTCGAGGGTGACGTTCAACGGCCGAACAAGCACGGCCTCCACCTTCTGCCGCGTCGCGGGCGGTGCCTTGGCCAGACGATCAAAACTGGCCGCCAGGCGAAGGGCGGCATTGCTTAACGGGCCTGATCGTTCGCTGGCTAGGGTCGCCAGTTTTCGCGACGTCGTAATCAGCGCTGAGACTGTTGCGGCGTCATCGGGTGGCGCGGAAGGCTCAAGCGGATTGATCGCCGGATCAAGCAGCAGCGAAGCATCCTCGATCAGCGCCAGTTTGGCCGGCTGATCGGCCGGGATGAAGCTGTCGACGGTCACCGCCTGATCAACTTCATCCAGCGCCGATAGACGCGCTGCCAGTTGATTGGCCGCAGAGATGTCGGGGGCAAGCGCGGTGATGTTGTTGGGGGTGAGCCGCGGATCGTGCGTCAGCTCGCCGAGCAAGCGCATGGCCGGTGCTTGCGGATCGCGCAGGTGCAGCGGATTGAAGTCGAATACCACCATCGGCAACAGGGCGAAGCTTGCCAGCATCGCTACGGCGAACCCCGTGAGCACCGCTCGGCGGTTCGCGGCCAGCCATCGGTCAAGCGGAGCGGCGCGCGTAAATCCGACTTCGGAAGTGGGTATCGGGGGGCGAAACAGCACCAGCAGCGCCGGCAAAAGCGTGATGTTCAATACCAACGCAATAACGATGCCGATGCCCGAAATCACGCCCAGTTGCGCGATACCAACATAGTCGGTCGGCAAGAATGCACCGAACCCGAGGAAGATCGCAGCCGCGGCAATCAGTAAGGGTTCGCCAATCCGCTCTGCAACATGGTCCAGCGCAGCCAGCGGGTCCTCACCGGCGAGACGCTCGGCGTTGAAGCGAACACTAACCTGAATCCCGAAATCGACCCCCAACCCGACGAATAGAGGGATGAATGCCACCGAGATGAGGTTGAACGTTCCAACCGCGAACAATCCCGTTGCCGTGGTCAGAAGGAGTCCAACCACCGTCGTTGCAACGATCGCCAGAACCGTTTTCGCCGAGCGCGTGGCAAACCATAGTGCGACCAGCAAAGCGGCCACCATGATTGCTCCTACGAGCCCGATGTTTTCTTTGAGTGAGCCAAATTCCTCATCCGAGAGCGGCACTTCACCGGTGATCCCAATGGTAACGCCGTGGCGAGCATCGAGGTTCAGCGCCGCTGCCTTGGCGCGGACCGCAGCAACTGCGTCCTCGCCCGGCTGGAGGCTGGCGAAATCAAGTTTGGGTTGCGCCAAAATGATTTGGCGCAAGGGCGGGCTTGAATCGCCTTGGGTTGCGGAGAACAGTTGTTGCCAGGAGAAAAACACTGGCTGTCCAGCCGTGGTCGTCGTGACCGCGTCATCGATCCGTCGCAAGGCCGGTTCAAGCTGATCGAGCGCAGCACCATCGGCCTGATCCGGCGACGCAGCAATCGCCAGGGTTTGGGCAATCCCGCGGAGCGACGGATCCTGCGCCAGCCCGCCAAGCAGCGGCTGCGCGGCGATAAGGCGACCAGTTTGCGACCGGACATCGTCGAGCGAGCCGAACAGCAGCCCCTCGCGCTTGAAGAAGTCTCCGCCTTCGGATTGTCTCGCCGAGAAGAAATGTACGCGATCAGCCGCAAGGGCGGAAGTCAGCTGCGAAGCGGCGTCGCTGGCCAGTTCGGGAGTTCGACCATCGGCGACGATGACCAGGTCACCATCCTGCCGAGGAAAGGCCGCCGACATTGCGGCTGCGTCCTGGCGCCAGCCGACGGTCGGCGAGATCAGCTCACTGGTGTCGGTGGTCATATCAAAATGAGTTGCCGCGAATGCGCCCGCCGCCAGCGTCAGCACGATACTCATCAGCGCGACCAAACCAGGACGCCGTGCGCTGCGGGACATGATGCGTTTCACGTATAACGAGAGCATGCGAAGCTTCCAGAAGGGATTCGATCGCCACTGCCAGTTGGCAGGCGGGCGGTCGAGCAGGCAAATCTAGTATCAATTCCTGACACGCTGCTCTAGTCACCCTTCTTGATGGATGTGATTTTCGGCGTCACGGCGATGGTCTGGTATGCCGCCGGGGTAATTACCGTCGCTTCGCTCGCCTATCTGCTGCTCGCGATAGGCGCCGTTGCCACCCATCGCGCGGACGCCGGGCCGGGTTGGCCCACACCGCCCCGAGTTACCCTCCTCAAGCCGCTCTGCGGGGACGAAGACGAGTTGGAATCCGCGCTCGAGAGCTTTTTCGTCCAGCGTCACGATTTCCCGCTGCGAATCGTGTTCGGAGTTGCCGATCCGCTCGATGCAGCGCTCGCTGTGGCGCGTCGCGTGGCTGCACGGTTTCCAGACATTGCGGTGGAATACGTCGTCAATCGAACAGTCCGCGCGACCAACCCCAAGGTCAGCAATTTGATAAACATGGCCGAAGCGGGGCTTGATGAGATTGTGGTGATCTCCGACAGCGACATCATCATCGCGGCCGGAACTTTGCAGGCGGCGATCGACACGTTGGCCACACCAGGCGTTGGCGCCGCGACCACCGCCTATCGCGCTCGTCCGGGGATCGCTGGCGATCCAACCCGCAGTTTCGGCGCCTGGAACATCGATTATTGGGACCTCCCAATGCAATTGCTGTTCGCGCGACTGGCGCCGCTTTCCGTCACGTACGGACCGCTGACCGCGGTACGCGGCGACGTGCTTGCCAGCTTCGGCGGCCTCGGCGCATTGGCCGACCATCTGTGCGACGATGCCGCTTTGGGTCGGCTGGTGCGCAACACCGGCCACAAGATCGTGTTCACGCCCGCGATCGCCGAAACATTGATCAACGATAACGGGGCGGCCGACCTGTTCCAGCATGAATTGCGCTGGGCGCGAACCGTGCGCGGGCTTGTGCCACTTGGTTATGTCCTGTCGTTGGTCAGTAATCCCGGGCCGATTCCATTGCTGCTGCTGCTCCGTCCAGGGTGGGCAGCGCTGGTCATGATCGGCCTGTCGATCGTGCTGCGTTGGCTTTTATCACGGCTCGTCGCACGAAAATTGGGCCGCGCAGTCGGGCTTGCCGCGCCCGGGTTGCTCGGTATTTGGTTGCGCGATCTAGCTTGCTTTGCAGTTTGGGTAAGCGCGTTCACCGTGGCGCACGTCGGATGGCGGGGTCAACGCTTGACGTTGCACGACCGCGACCGGCTCAAGCCGGCGGAACAGTCGGGCCGATGACCGCTCGGTTGGTCGTCACCGCCGATGATTTCGGCATGTCGCTCGAGGTCAACGAGGCGGTCGAGGAAGCGCATCGCAATGGCATTTTGACGAATGCCAGCTTGGTCGTAGCTGGCGCCGCCGCAGAGGATGCGATCCGCCGGGCCAAGCGGATGCCGGGGCTTGGCGTTGGGTTGCATCTGGCGATGTTCGGTGCACCCGCCCAGCAGTCGGGGCCAGCGCAACAAAAACTCGCGCCCGACGGAAAGAATCTTGGCGAGAGCCCGGTGTCGACCGGCATCGCGATCATGTTTTCGCCCGCCGCTCGCGCGGCGGCGAGGCGCGAGATCGAGGCCCAGTTTCACGCCTTCGGCCAGACCGGTCTCGAGCTAGGGCATCTCGACGGCCATTGGCATTGCCATCAGCATCCGACGATCCTCAACATGGCCATTGCCACCGGTCGACCGCTGGGCCTGCGCGCCATTCGGATCCCCTACGAAGGCCTTGGCTGGTCGCATCTGGTGACCGGGCACCGGCGGCTCGGCGCGCGGATCGGCCATGCCCTTAGCCACGCGCCGCTTGCCGGCTTCATGCGGCTCCGGACTAGGGCCGCGGGGTTGCGCGCCAATGATTATTTCTTCGCCAAGTCCGACGCCGGTTCGGTCAACGGGGATCAACTGCTCGGGTTGGTGCGGAACCTGCCCGACGGGGTCACCGAAGTCGGGCTACACCCGGCAACGCGCCAGCGGAGCGGGCTGCATTCGCCGCCAGTCGACTGGAACTCGACCGGCGAACTCGCCGCGCTGACTGACCCGCGGCTGCGCGCGGAGATCGATCGCCGGGGCATCGGCCTGTGCCGGTGGGCTGACCTGCCGTGAGAACAGGAAGCAGGCGTTACCTGTTTTCGCTGCTGTCGGGCTTGGTAGGTCTGGCGATTTTGACGACAATCGTGGCTCTTCCGGGATTGCGCGAACAACTCGCTCAATCGGTGCATTTGATCAGCCCAATGGCTGTGCTGGTCACGCTGCCGGGGCAGCTGCTGGCGTTCTTCCTGTGCGCTGGGGCACTGTCGGCATTGCGACCGGGCGTATCGTTCCGGTCCTCCTTCGCGTCGCGGGTACTGCGCGATGCAGGCGGCAATCTGCTCGCGTTCATTCCCGGCCTCGGTGAGGCTATTGGCGCCCGCGCGCTGGTGCTCTCCGGCGGCCAGACACGGGCCGCGATAACGGCCAGCACGCTGGACGTGCTCGCCGAAGGCATTGCGCAAGTGCCCTACGGCCTGCTCGCCGTGCTGGTGCTGCCGCAGCTTTTGCGCACAAGCAGTTTTCGAATCGATTGGGATGTGGCCAGCATGCCGGTGATTGCGATACTTGTCGCCTTGCTTGGCGGTGTGATCTTGACTGGTTGGGCTGTGATCCGCCGTCCTGGCGGACCGCCGGGCCGGTTCATCGTGCGTATTCGCGCCGAAGCGGCGCGACTGCGTGCGGATTGGGCCACGCGCCGGCGTGGCATGGCGATTGCAATTGTCCTGCATTTCCTCGCCTGGTCGTTGGGCGGGGTCCAGCTATGGGCGGCGGCCCGCGTGCTCGGCCTGCCGCTTGATCTGTTTCCGGCGATTGTGATCGAGAGCGCCGCTTATGCCGCGCGGGCGATCATCTTCTTCATTCCCGCTGGCCTCGCGGTGCAGGAAGGAGCACTAATATTGGCTTGCGCCGCATTCGGGATCGGCACGGTGCCGGCGCTGGCGCTGGCATTGGTGTTGCGACTGCGCGACGTCATCTGTGGCTTGCCGTTGCTCTACTGGCCCATGCTCGAATATCGCCACCACGCCCGATCGAAAGCGCAAAATTGACTGTCGCTTACTGAGACGGAGGCGGTGTGACAGGTGCCGGATTGTCAAGCTCAGGCAAATCGAGCGACGGGTCGGCAGGAACCGCCAGCGGCGCTTTCGTCACATCGTCCATGTCGCCCGACTTCAGACCTTCGATCTCGCCGGCGCGATCCTGAAGCACGACCGAGCGCAATGTAGCATAGGGATCGACCGAATCCGCGGTAATCGCCCGCAAATCGCCATCCGCCTGCGCGCGCTGGTCCAGGCCGCCCACAACGCCGGTCGAGATTTGATATTCACGAAGACCGAACGGCGTGCGGGAAATGTTGGGCAGGAGCATTCCCTGGAGTTGGCCCGCCACGGCATCGCGCAGCGTCGTCGGCCCGAGGATCGGCAAATAGAGATACGGCCCCGGGCCAACTCCATAATACCCCAACGTATCGCCCAAGCTATTGTTATGGTGAGGCAAATAGAAAGGTTTGCGCTTGGCGTTGTCGAACAGCCCGGCCAGCCCGAACGTCGAATTGATCACGAACCGGCCAAGGGTCTTGCCTGCGCGACCAATTTTCAGTTGCAGCAAATCGTTCACGAACACGAGCGGCTCGCCAAGGTTGGACAAGACGTTGCGCAGGCCATCGCGTGCCGGAATGGGGACGACGTGGCGATAACCGAGCGCAACGGGGCGCAGGATGGCTTTGTCGACCGTCATCGAGAAGTCGTAAGTCGAGCGGTTGAAGGTCTCGAGCGGATCGCCTGGCGCGTGGTGATGCTTCGCCACACCATTGATTGGCACTACGAGCGCGGGTGGCGGCGGCTGTTCGGTCGGAACCGGTGTCGGCTGGAGGGTGTAATCGGGCGGCGGCGCAGCATCGGCCAGCAGGGCAATGGTGATC
Source organism: Sphingomonadales bacterium (assembly GCA_038244345.1). Classification (GTDB taxonomy): domain Bacteria; phylum Pseudomonadota; class Alphaproteobacteria; order Sphingomonadales; family Sphingomonadaceae; genus Sphingomicrobium. Next base: position 13,302 of record JBBRTO010000008.1, read on the forward strand.
GGCTCGGGCGGCGCAAGGGTCGCCACCTCGATCGTCCAGTCGGCGGTGACCAGAGGTCCAGGAACGAGCGCGAACGCCAGAGCGAGGGTCATGTCAGGCGTTCGCTGACATAGAAACGCCGATCGTCACGCGGCTTCTTTACGGCGCCGCAGGAAGTCGAAGAATTCCCTACCTTCGCGCAAGCGGCGCTTCATCATGTCGAAATCGCGGACCATCTCGCCCACGATCGCGCCAATCTTGCGCGGGCGGAAGTAGAAGCGCCGATAGAATTCCTCGACCTTGTCGAAGATCACAGACGCGTGGAGGTGCGGATAGCTGAGTTGCGCAATCTGATTCCCGCCTTCGGTCAGCAAATGGTCGCTGCCGTCAAACCAACCATTTTCTGTCGCTTGGCGGTACAGGAATGTCCCGGGATAAGGCGCGGCCAGGCTGACCTGGATCGTATGGGCATTAAGCTCGATGGCATAACGGATCGTTTCCTCGATCGTTTCCATCGTCTCTCCGGGAAGGCCGAGGATGAAGGTGCCGTGGATCACGATGCCGAGGCTATGACAATCCTTGGTGAACTGCCGCGCGACGTCGGTGCGCAAGCCCTTTTTGATGTTATGCAGGATTTGCTGATTCCCGCTTTCGTATCCGACCAGCAGTAAGCGGCAGCCGCCGGCTTTCATCGCCCTGAGCGTCTCGTACGGAACGTTGGCCTTGGCATTGCACGACCATGTAACCCCCAGTTTGCCGAGTTCGCCGGCGAGTTCCTCGATCCGCTGACGGTTGTCGGTCAAAGTATCGTCGTCGAAGAAGATCTCCTTCACGCGCGGCATTTCGCGCATGACGTATTTCACTTCCTCGATCACGTGCGATATCGAGCGCGTTCGGTAATTATGACCACCGACGGTTTGCGGCCAAAGACAAAATGTGCAGCGGCTTTTGCACCCGCGCCCCGTGTAGAAGGAAACATAGGGGTGTTTCAGGTAACCGCCGAAATATTTGTCGATGTTGAGGTCGCGCTTGTAGATTGGCGAGACGAACGGAAGCTCGTCCATATTCTCGATCACCGCACGATCCGGGTTGTGGATGATCGCGCCGTCGGGGGCGCGGTAGGAAATTCCGTCGACTTCGGCGAGTGGCATTCCCTTGGCAACATCGACAACCGTGAAATCGAATTCGTTGCGGCAGACGAAATCGATGGCGGTGCTGGCTTCCAGCGACGCCTGCGCCTCGACCGCCACCTTGGCGCCGATGAAACCGATCATCGCCGCAGGATTGCGCTGCTTGATCAGTTCGGCGGTATGAACGTCCTGCCGAAAGCTGGGGGTCGAAGTGTGGAGGATGACGAGTTCCTTCCCGTCGACCTCATGCGCGATATCTTCCCATGAAAGATCGTGCGCCGGAGCGTCGATCAGCCGCGAGCCTTCGACCATCGCGGCGGGTTGGGCCAACCATGTCGGATACCAGAAGCTGCGTACCTCGCGTTTCATCTGGTAGCGGGCGCCGGCGCCGCCGTCATAGCCGTCAAACGATGGGGCCTGGAGGAATAGGGTGCGTTTCATCGTCGGCCTCTCGGGCGGTGATGCCCCCATCGGGGGCGAGTATAAAGCGGCTGCCACGCCAATCAACCGCAGTCACGAAAAAGCTGGCGATGAACACCATGAATCTGAAGCAATCGATCACGGGCAGGAGCCATAGCGGCGCACTGCTTGCGCCGGCGATCCGGTCAACACTTTTGGCGAGGATGCAGCGGATGCCCAGGCTGAGCAGCGCAATGGACAGGGCTGGCAGTGGAATAAAAACGCTCGAGAGCAGCGCCAACGGCAATGGGTTGGTGACAATCGATCCGGCATATCCTGCCGGATGAAGACTGCGGATCGTCGCCGCCCAACGCAGCTCGTGCCGCCACAACATGCCTGGCCCGTCCTCCGCGCAAGCGTGGACCAGCAGCAGTGACGGCACCGCCACCCGCAGCCCGGCTTCGGCCACCGCGCGGCCAATCGCATAGTCATCCGCCAGGACGTTGGCGAAACGACCGAATCCGCCAATTGCCGCCAATGTCTCGCGGCGCAGCGCGATGGTCGAGCCCATGCACGGCTTGGCAAGCGCGGTCGTCAGGCCAACGATGATGTCCGGTAGCCCCGCATAGCTGATCGTGCCGGCCGCGAGGCGCGACCATGTGCCCGCATCCGCCCGGCCGCGGTAAAGGCAGGTAACAGCGCCGGTTTCGGGCTGAGTCAGCATCGTGACGATCGTCGCCAGATAGTCCCGGTCAACCGCCATATCGCTGTCGCTCATGACGAATATGTCATGGCGGGCTGAGGGCAGCATGTTGATCAGATTGCCGACCTTGGCATTGGCGCCGTGCATGCCGGGACTGATGACAAGGTCGATCGAGCCGCCCGGATCGTCCACTTGCAGTCGTCGCACAACGCCGATCGCCAAATCCTGCGGGTCGCGCACGCCGCACAGGATCTGCACCGGCGCGGCATAGTCTTGGTTCACAAACGTCGCCAGATTGGCGGCCAGCTTCGCTTCGTCGCCATGCAGCGGCTTGAGAATAGTTACGGCCTCGGTTGCGTGTCCTGGCAGGCGCGGGCGAGCGAAAAAGCGGCAAACGGCGAGCGCGGCGAATAGCTGGTAGGCGCAGCCGATCAGGGCCAGCGCCGCCAATACAATGCCAAGCCAGTTGAGCGCCACCATTCGAGCAGCTCATAAGGTGGCTCGATGCCGCCGTCGTGCACATTTTGTGGTGACGTCGAGCCGCGCAATGACTAGACGGGCGGCGTGGACCGGGAACAGACGCTGGTGACCGGAGTTGCGGGCTTCCTTGGCTCCGCCATATCCCGCGCACTGGCGGCTCGTGGAAATAGTCTGCGCGGAACAATCCGGGCTTCCAGCCCAGTCGCCAATCTCGCCGATTTTCCCGGAGAGCTGATCGTTGCCGATCTGCGCGATCCGGCAGCAGCGGCGCGGGCCATGACTGGCGTCACCACTCTTTACCATGTCGCCGCCGACTATCGCTTGTGGGCTCGCGACCCGCAGGAGATCGTTCGCAACAATCTGGCGATGACGCGCGCGGTGATGACTGCGGCGCGCGACGCCGGAGTGGAGCGCATCGTCTATACCAGCAGCGTCGCAACCCTGCTTCCCGACCCCGCCGGACCCGCCGACGAAACCCGCGCGGCGCGAGCCGATCAGGCAGTCGGCGCCTACAAGCGGAGCAAGGTGGTCGCCGAACGACTGGTCGAACAGATGATCGCTGAGGGCGGGCTGCCGGCAGTCATCACCAACCCCTCGACGCCGATCGGGCCCCGCGATGTCAGGCCGACCCCCACCGGCCGGATGGTGGTCGAGGCAGCCAATGGACGAATGCCGGCCTTCGTCGACGGCGGCCTCAACCTCGTTCACGTCGATGACGTCGCCGAGGGTCATATTCTGGCTGCCGAGCGAGGCCGGATCGGCGAACGTTACATCCTCGGCGGGCAGGATGTGACGATCAAGGCGATGCTGGCTGCAATCGCGCGGATCAGTGGGCGTCGAGCCCCGACGTTGCGACTGCCGGTTGCACCGCTCTTCCCGCTCGCCTTCGCCAACGAGCAATGGGCGCGTCTGACTGGGCGCGAACCCTTTCTCACGCTGGATTCATTGCGGATGTCGCGCCATGCGATGTACTACAGCTCCGCCAAAGCCGAGCGCGAACTGGGATATGTTGCCCGGCCCTTCGACCAGGCACTCGCGGATGCGGTCAGCTGGTTCCGGCAGCAGGGCATGGTCCGCTGATTGCCTTCAGCCTTGCGTTAATAACGCTCCTCGCCTGGGTCGGTTTGACGATCCTCGGTTTCTGGAAGTGCGACCAGCGCGACGATCGCGTGGCTATCAAGTCGCCGTCGGTCTGGCCGGAAGTCGTCGCCGTCGTTCCGGCTCGCGATGAAGCCGACCTGATCGCGCGGTCGCTGGGGAGCCTGGTTGCGCAGGACTATCCCGGGCATTTCCGCGTCATACTGGTCGATGACAATAGCGTCGACGGCACCGCGGATCGGGTGCGGTCGATGGGTTCAGGCCGGATCGAGCTTCTTGCGGGCGCGCCGCTTGCCGCGGGCTGGACGGGGAAGCTGTGGGCCGTCGCGCAAGGCATCGACGCTGCTGGAACGCCCCGCTTCCTGTGGCTGACCGACGCCGATATCGAGCATCAGCCTGACACGCTGCGCAATCTCGTGGGCATCGCGACGGCGGGCGATTTCAAACTTGTTTCACTGATGGCCAAGCTGCGCTGCGGGTCGTGGCCCGAACGTGCGCTGATCCCGTCGTTCATCTATTTCTTCATGATGCTGTACCCGTTCAACTGGGTCAATCGCCGCGGACCGGTAGCCGCGGCCGCTGGCGGATGCGTCTTGGTGGCGCGCGAAGCGCTGGAAGCCGCCGGCGGAATTGTCGCCATCCGAACCGAATTGATAGATGATTGTGCGCTGGGTCGACTGCTCAAGCGGCAAGGACCAATCTGGCTCGGCCTGACCGAACGATCGCGAAGTTTTCGCCCATATGACAGCGCCGGTCAGATCGCCGAGATGATCGCAAGATCGGCCTTCGCGCAACTGCGCTACTCGCTTCCGCTGGCCGTGCTATCGATCGCCGGGCTGGTGCTGATCTTCTTCGCTCCTGTGATCCTGGCGGCGTCGAGCCACGGCAATGCCGCGGTCGCGGCGTGGGCAACATTGATTCTCATGCTGGCGCTCTACCAGCCGATCCTGCATTTCTACCGCCTCTCGCCTTTCTGGGCGCTTGGCCTACCGTTGGTCATGCTGTTCTACATCGGCTGCGTATCCCTCTCGGTTGCGCAGCACCTCCGCGGGCGCGGCGGGGCGTGGAAGGGCCGAGTGCAGGCCTTGTCCTCACCATGAGCGATCTGGACTCGGGCAAGGGCCATCGCGACGAGAATTTCCCGGTCGCTTCGCTCCTGATGAAGCCGGCCAATCGCGCCCCCATTCTGGCATTCTACCGCTTCGCCCGCGCCGCAGACGATATAGCGGACCATCCGGATGCCGGTTCGAAGGACAAGCTCGAACTGCTGGCGATGATGCGCGCAGGGTTGGCAGGGGAGGGTGCTCCCGAGGCCGTGGCGCTTGCCGCAATCGCGCGGGAACGCGGTCTCGATCTAATTCACGCCGAGGAACTGCTCGACGCCTTTGAACTCGACGTATCTGTCAAGCGCACCCGCGATTGGGATTCGCTGATGGGCTATTGCCGGCTGTCGGCGATGCCGGTCGGTCGTTTCGTGCTTGATGTTTGCGGGGAAGACCGGGCACTGTGGCCGCTGTCCGATGCCTTATGTGCCGCATTGCAAGTGATCAACCACCTTCAGGATTGCGGAAAGGACTATCGGATCATCAACCGGGTCTATCTGCCTACGGACATGCTCGCGGCTGCGAACGTAGCGGTCGAGTCGCTTGCTTCACCCTCCGCTCCCGCTGAACTGCGCAGCGTGATCGAGGCGCTGGCCGAGCGAGCACGCCAGTTGCTGCGGGAGAGTTCATCGTTTGCGACGCTCATCCGCGATTACCGGCTCGCCGCCGAAGTCGCGATCATCCAGCGATTGGCCGAGGATCTCGCCGTCATTTTGATGCACCGCGACCCTTTGTCCGAGCAGGTGCACCACAGCAAGCGCCGAACTGCGCTGCTCGCAAGCGGGGCACTGACGAGGTTCGCATGGGCAAGACTGGCCAGATGAGTGGCACTCTGACGCTGGCGGACATGAACGCCAAGGTCTCGGGCAGTTCATTCTATGCCGGGATGCGAGTTCTCCCCCGGGCAAATCGCGAGGCGATGTTCGCGATCTATGCCTTTTGCCGGACGGTCGACGACATTGCGGACGACCACCTGGGGGACCGCGCGGCACGGGCACAGGAGCTGTCCGGCTGGACGGCTGACGTTGACGCCCTCTTTGCCGGGAAGGATGCCGGGCGCGCAGCTTTTCTGACTGAGGCTGTGGACCGCTTTGGCCTCGAGCGGCAGGATCTGCTGGCGGTGATCGAAGGCATGCAGATGGACGTCGATCACGACATCCGCTGGCCCTCCGCACACGAGCTTGACCTTTATTGCGATCGCGTGGCTTCGGCCGTCGGCAGGCTTTCGGTGCGCGTGTTCGACATGGACCGGCAACCCGGGCTTGCGCTTGCCCACCACCTCGGCCGCGCTCTTCAGTTGACCAATATTCTGCGCGATATCGACGAAGACGCCAGGATCGGGCGCGTCTATTTGCCGCGCGAAGCACTGGAGGATGCTGGCATCGCGATGAATACGCCGCTCGAGGTCGCCGCCGACCCGGGCATCGATCGGGCCGCACGCCAGGTGGCCGTCGAAGCCAGACGTCACTTTGCCGAAGCTGGGTCGATCCTCCGCTCCCGGCCGCGGGGGCGACTAATCGCCCCGCGCCTCATGGAAGCCGCCTATTCGCGCTTGCTTGACCGCATGCTGGCCCAAGGCTGGCGGGCGCCGCGCCGACGGGTGAACGTTTCAAAGCCGATGTTGCTGCTGTCGCTCCTTCGCTGTAGCCTGCTTCCTTGACCTTCGACCGAGTGACAATTGCCGGCGTCGGGTTGGCTGGCCTATCTGCTGCCGTCAGCTTGCGCGAGGCCGGACTGGAAGTGTCGCTCAGCGATAGCGCCGTGCAATTCGGTGGTCGTTGCCGATCTTATTATGATCCCATCCTGGACTTGACGATCGACAATGGGAATCATCTCGTGCTGGCTGGCAATGTGGCGGTTGCCCGGTTTCTCGAGACAATCGGCGCGAAGTCGCCGCTTACCGGGCCGGATCATGCCGACTTTGACTTCGTCGATCTCGCCAGCGCCGAGCGCTGGACGCTGGCGATCAACGACGGGCGACTTCCGTGGTGGGTGTTGTCGCGCCGGCGCCGCGTTCCGGGCACGCGGGCAGTGGACTATTTTGCGCTGATCCGGCTCCTTAGTGGCCGCGAGGGGCGAATCGACCAATCGCTCGTACCCCATGGTCCCCTTTGGCGGCAGCTGGTGGACCCTATGTTTCGCGCCGTGCTCAACACCGCGCCCGAAGACGCGTCTATGGCGCTCGCAGGCAGTGTTTTGCGGGAAACCCTTGTCCGCGGCGGACGCGCCACGCGCCCACTCATCGCAACAACCTCCTTGTCCGCGAGCTTCATTGATCCGGCATTGGCCTGGCTGGAGCAACGCGGCTCGATAGCAAGGTCGGGCCGACGCCTCCGTTGCCTCGAATTCGACGGCGATCGGGTCGCTGCGCTGGTGTGGAGCGATCGGCGGCAGGAAGTAGCCAGCAACGAGGCAGTGATATTGGCGGTGCCGTCGTGGGTCGCGCTGTCGTTAGTCCCGGGCCTGTCCGTGCCAACCGAACACCGCGCGATCGTCAACGCGCATTTCAAGTTCACCAAAAGCCTGATCCTGCCCAGGATGCTCGGCCTGGTCGGGGGCACTGCCGAATGGCTATTTGTCTACCCGGACCGGATTTCGGTCACGGTGAGTGCTGCCGACTCGCTGCTAGGGCGCAATCGCGCCGACTTGGCGGCCATCTTCTGGCGCGACATCCAGCGCGCTTTCGGGATTTCCGACCCGATGCCGCGTTGGCAGATCGTCAAGGAACGGCGAGCGACCTTCGCGGCGACGCCGCAACAAAATGCTCTACGACCTGGTACACGGACCGCCTGGACAAATCTTTTTCTGGCTGGTGACTGGGTTCAAAACGGCATGCCGGCCACCATCGAGGGAGCATTGCGATCAGGCGACACTGCCGCACGATTGGCCGCCGGCCGAGCGGCACGCTATTAGCATCATGATGACCGGCGCGACTGAGCCTAGGCCCGAAGCCGATCCGCGGCCGGACCAGATCGGAGCGGCAATTGCCCGGGCGTACGCCGTGCTGGCAGGCGAACAGCGTGACGACGGGCACTGGCGCTTCGAACTCGAGGCCGACGCCACCATACCTGCCGAATACATCCTGCTGCGCCATTACCTCGGCGAGCCGACCGACGAGGCGCTCGAAGCGAAGATCGCCACTTACCTCAGGCAAAGGCAGTCGTGCGAGCATCACGGCTGGCCAATCTACCACGGCGGCGCATTCAACGTCAGCGCAACGATCAAGGCCTATTACGCCCTCAAGATGATCGGAGATTCGCCCGCGGCGGACCACATGGCCCGGGCAAGGGCCGCAATCCATGAAGCCGGCGGGGCGGAAGCCGGTAACGTCTTCACCCGGATCCAGCTTGCCCTCTACGGCGCCGGATCCTGGGCTGCAGTGCCGACAATCCCGCCCGAACTCATTCTCGCGCCGCGGTGGTTTCCGATCCACCTGAGCAAGATTTCCTATTGGGCGCGAACCGTGATCGTGCCGCTGTTGGTGCTGTGCGCGCTGAAGCCCCGGGCGCGCAATCCAAAAGGAATATTGATCGACGAACTATTCAGCGGACGCAGCGCGCCGCTGAGTAGCCAGGCCGCGACAATTCAATGGCACTGGCGGGTCGGCTTCAACCTGCTCGACGCAATCCTCAAACATGGCTCCCGCCTGTGGCCGGGGAAGCTGCGTCGGCGGGCAATCGAGCGGTGCCGCGATTGGGTGATCGAACGGCTCAACGGCGAAGATGGTCTCGGCGCCATCTATCCGGCAATGGCCAACGCCGTCATGATGCTCGATTCGCTGGGTTACCCGCCCGATCACCCGGCCCGCGCCACCGCCCGCGAAGCGGTCGAAAAATTGCTCGTGATCACGCCGGACGAAATCTATTGTCAGCCATGTGTCTCGCCGATCTGGGACACCGCGCTGGCCGCCCATGCGTTGCTGGAAGTCGGCAGCGAGGATGCGGTGCAACGGGCGATCCGCGCGCTCGACTGGCTCCGCCCGCGCCAGGTGCTGGACGTTGCCGGCGATTGGTCGGACCAGCGCCCGGGCCTGCGCCCCGGCGGCTGGGCGTTCCAATATAAAAATGACCATTATCCCGACCTGGACGACACGGCAGTGGTGGTGATGGCGATGGATCGCGCCGCCGGGCAGGACGGCCAAGCTTACGGAGAAGCTGTTGGACGCGCGCGCGAATGGGTCGAAGGGATGCAGTGCCGTGACGGCGGCTGGGGCGCCTTCGATGCCGACAATGACAAGGAATACCTCAACAACTTGCCCTTCGCCGATCACGGCGCGTTGCTCGATCCGCCGACCGCCGACGTCGGTGCCCGCTGTTTGTCGATGCTGGCGCAGCTGGGTCAGGCGATCGGATCTCCGCCTGTCCAGGCAGCACTGGCGTGGCTCAAGCGTGCGCAGGAGCCGGACGGCAGCTGGTTTGGCCGCTGGGGAGTCAATTACGTCTATGGTACCTGGTCGGTGCTGTGCGCGATGGGCCGTGTCGGGATCGAGCGGTCGGATCCGGCAATTGCCAAGGCAGTGGATTGGCTGAAGGCGGTTCAGGCCGCCGACGGCGGCTGGGGCGAAAGCTGCTACAGCTACGCGCTCGACCGCCCAGCCTATGCTTCAGCACCATCGACGGCGTCCCAAACAGCCTGGGCGGTGCTCGGCTTGATGTCCGTCGGCGAAGCCCAGTCGGCGGCGGTCGAGCGCGGGATCGGCTGGCTTGTCGCCAATCAGGGCGAAGATGGGCGATGGGCGGAGGAATCCGTCACCGGTGGCGGCTTCCCGCGCGTGTTCTACCTGCGCTATCACGGCTATCGAAGTTATTTCCCGCTGTGGGCTTTGGCTCGATACCGGAATCTCGCAAACGCCAATTCGGACCGCGTCGAGTGGGGCATGTGAAGTCGATCCTCGTCGTCACTGGCCTGAGGCGCGAAGCTAAACAGGTCAGCGGTGCTGGCGTTTGCGTGGTCGCAGGCGGCGGCTCTGCTCATGCCCTTGCGGCCAAGCTCGCTGACCTGGTCGGCGATGCCGCCGGAATCATCAGCTTCGGAATGGCCGGCGCGCTCGATCCCGATTTGCAATTGGGCGACTGGGTGATCGGCAGTCGCTTGGCAGGCTCATATGAGGCGGATTGCGATCCGGCTTGGGTTGCGGCTTTGGCCCGATGTCTGCCGGGCGCGCGCATCGGCACCTGCTATGCCGATGAGCGAATGATTTCGACAGTGCGAGCGAAGCAAGACCTCGCATCGCGCCATCACGCGCTCGCGGTCGACATGGAAAGCCACGTCGCAGCGGAGGCCGCAGCGAACGCACGATTGCCGTTTGCGATCTTGCGCTGCGTTTCCGATGACGCGGCAGCCACTCTACCGCCGGCCATCACCGTCAGCATGGCGGCAGGTGGCGGGCTGGCACGCGGCGCTATCTTGGCCTCGATCGTTCAGCAGCCCGGCCAGATTCCGGCGCTGGTTCGAACAACCGTCCGCTTCGCCCGCGCGTTCGCAACATTGGGGCCGACCGCGAAGGCTTGCGGCCCGCGGCTAGCCTTCGATCAACGCTGACGCTTAGGCGACGGATCTTGCCCGGCGAAACGCTTCGGGGTCCTCGGTCCGGATCTTCTCGACTTCGCGCGCGACTTGGGAAGTGTGGACGTCAAGCGCCGGGCGGTGATTGGAGAGGTCGATATCGGGCGCCATCGGGCCTTCGGTCCTGACCCCGCGTTTTGCGAGCTTCATGAACTCGAGCGGGCGGCTGATCGATTCAGTCACCGCCGTCCCCTCGAAGCCGCAGTGCACCATGCAATTGGCACATTTCTCGTAGCGCCCGACCCCGTAATCGTCCCACTCGGTCCCTTCCATCAATTCCTTGAAGGTCTCCACATAGCCTTCGCCGACCAGGTAACAGGGCTTCTGCCAGCCGAACACAGTGCGCAGCGGCATCGACCAGGGGGTGCATTCATAGCTTCGGTTGCCGGCGAGGAAGTCGAGGAACAATGGCGAATTCGTGAACGACCAGGCCTTGCCGCCATCGCCCATGCGGAACACGTCGCGAAAAAAGGTCTTGGTCCGCTCGCGGTTGAGGAAGTGCTGCTGGTCGGGCGCTCGTTCGTAGGCATAGCCGGGCGAAATGGTGATCTCGACGTCCAGGCTCTTCATATGATCGAAGAATGCCGCCAGCCGAGTCGGGTCGGCGCCATCGAATACCGTGCAATTGACCTGGACTCGGAAACCCTTGTCCTTGGCCAGATGGATGGCCTCCAGCGCCACCTCGTAAACACCGGCCTGGCTGACCGACGCATCGTGCATCTGGAGGTCGCCATCGAGATGGATCGACCAGGTGAAAAAGGACGACGGCTGGTAATCGTCGATCTTCTTCTTGAGCAGCATGGCGTTGGTGCAGAGGATGACGAACTTCTTGCGCTTGATATAGCCTTTGACGATTTCCGGCATGTCCCGATGGAGCAAAGGCTCGCCCCCAGCGATCGAAACGGCTGGCGCCCCGCAATCGTCGATTGCGGCCATGCACTCCTCAAAAGTCAGGCGACGATTGAGAATTGCGTCCGGATAATCGATTTTGCCGCAGCCCTTGCAGGCCAGGTTACACCGCAGGAGCGGTTCGAGCATCAGCACCAGGGGGTAGCGACCGCCCTTGATATGGTGGCGCACAGCGTAAGCGCCGATGCGCGCAACTTGTTGGAGCGGCAACGTCACAATTGAATCTCCCTTCCGCGCTGCGACACATTCCCGCGCAGGCTGACGGGTAGGCTGAACGAAACATTTTCGACAATGCCATCGAGCTGCGAGACTGACACCTGGCGGAATTGCGCAAGCCAGTCGATCACCGATTGTACAAGTTCGTCGGGGGCCGAGGCACCCGCGGTGATTCCAACCGTGTCGACCTCGCTGATCCAGGCTTTCTTCATCTCGCTGCCATCATTGACCAGATAGCTGGGAATCCCGCATTCGAGCCCGATTTCGGCAAGTCGGTTCGAATTCGAGCTGTTGCGCGCGCCGACGACAATCAAAAGATCGCTGGCTTGAGCAAGACTGCGCACGGCGGCCTGTCGGTTCTGCGTTGCATAACAAATGTCGGCGACGTCAGGGCCCGACACGTCGGTAAATTTGTCTTTCAGCGCAGCGATAATCTCAATCGTGTCGTCGACACTCAATGTCGTCTGCGTGATATAGGCAATTGGCTGATCTTGCGGGATGTCGAGGCCGGCGACATCGCCAATGTTCGAGACGAGCAGCACCGACGAATCGATCTGGCCGAGCGTGCCGATGACCTCGGCATGACCGGCATGGCCAATAAGTACGACGGTTCTGCCGTCTTTCACATAACGGCGACCATGGAGGTGGACCTTGGTCACCAGAGGGCAGGTCGCATCGAGCACCGGCAGGCCGCGACGACTGGCTTCATCCTCCACCGACTTGGGAACGCCATGGGCGCTGAACACCGTGATCGCGCCAGCCGGAATCTCGGATAGCTCCTCGACGAATATGGCTCCCTTGCGCCGAAGCTTGTCGACGACATGCGGGTTGTGAACAATTTCGTGGCGGACGTAGACGGGTGGTCCGTGCAGGACGAGGGCCCGCTCGACGATTTCGATCGCACGGATGACCCCCGCGCAAAAGCCTCGCGGCGATGCCAGCAATATTGTCAGCGGAGGCAAGGGCGGAGGGGTGTTACGCAATCCGTTTCAACCTTGTCATTACCAATCGGATTCCGCGCTCCGGACACCCTCCGACACGCATCAACCGCCCTTCTTTGTCAGAAGAGAATCCGAATTGCTAGCGAATCCGCGCGTTCAGCCAGCCGAAATGCTTGGTCAAATAAACGAACAACCGACAATTGCTGATAGGGGTGCACCATGCTTAGGCCGCTTGCCATTTCATTGATATTCGGGTCGCTAAGTTCGATTGCGGCGGCGCAGGCGGTCGACCCGGCGATCGCCACCGTACAGTCGCTCGACGACGGACTGTTGGCGATCATGCGATCGGGCAATTCTGCCGGCATGGCCGGGCGCTCGCGCGCGATTGCGCCGGTGATCGACCGGGCGTTCGACCTCCCGTTGATGAGCCGACTGTCGGTCGGCCCGACCTGGGTGAGTATCGCGCCGCGAGATCAGGCGGCTCTGGTGGCGGCGTTCCGGTCGATGACGATTGCCAGTTACGCCCGCAACTTCGACAGCTTTTCGAACGAAAAATTCGTGATTTCGCCGCAAGTCCAATCGCGCGGCGGCGACAAGCTGGTCAGGACGACCCTGACTTCGGGCCGCGATGAGCCGGTGCCCCTCGCTTATCGGCTTCGCCAAAGCGGCGGTACGTGGAAGATCATCGACGTCTATTATAAGAATTCGATCAGCCAGCTCGCTATGCGTCGGTCGGACTTCGCGGCTACGCTCGCGTCGGGGGGCGCCCGGGCGCTGATCGCGCATCTCGAACAATTGGCGGCAAAGCCACGTTGACTCTTATCGCCGGGCGGACGGTGGTCCCTTCGCACCGATGAAGTAACGCAAAGAGAAACGGATCACTTCGGGGCGCTGCTGGTGACTGAACACAGCATCGCTCCATTTGGGCGGGCTAAGGCGTATTCGTGCATTGCGGGAAAAGCCGACCCCTTCCTTTGGGATGCCGAATAACAGCTGATCGATGTCGCCATTGTGATTTTCGTCATGGAAAGCCTGCGCGCCATATTGGCCGGCAGGGACATTGGCGACCACCACTGTGACCGTCCCTGCGTGGGCGGGTGCTTCACCTGAATACGGGCAGTTTTCCTCTAGGAAGCGATCCTTCGGGCAAATATCGACATGCACCATGCCAGAGGCATTGCGGACATTGTCGACTTCGATTGAGATCGAGCCTGCAGCATTGGCCAGCATCAGCATGGCGACTAGCATTAAGCCCGAGCCTCTTCGATTCCGACGTCATTGTGGCGCAGCGCTTTGAGCTCCGTCTCGACGTGGGCCGGATTGGCGGTCATGGCGGACGGCGTACACTCGTGCAGTGACGGTGTCGAACATCACCAGTGATGCTGCCCGAACGTCTTCGGCGACCATGGCATTGGGCAACGCGTAGGCGGGCCCCTCTTTGCCGCCAAGCACCGCACTTTCCAATTTCTTAACCATGTCGGCCCGATCCTGTCCGCGAAGGGATGTGGCCGATGGTGGCAGAGCAGGCGAAAGATGGAGTGGCGCGCGTGCAGTCGGTCCGGCAACTGCGCTGCGCCTGATTGCCTTTGGTGCAACGTCGGGGGTTGGCCTGCGATCGATGTATTTCTGTTCGTCATGCTCCTGCGCTGCGGCCTGTCGTCGTCGGCAGCGAGCCGCCTGTCGAGCTTGGCGGCGGTCAGTTTCGTCTATTTCGCTTCGGCGCGGCGGATCTTCGTCTACGACGGACGCTTCGTCATTGGCCTGTTTGCGCTGCCGTGAAACGATTCGATTTTAGGGATAGTCCCAAACCCAACCCATTTCGGATTTATTGTCTGGACGTGTTACGCAAGGGCGTTATCCCGTCGGGCGTCTCGATTGGATCGCTGGCCGACGGGGGGATGATGGACTGTAGTTTCGACACCACCCGCGGAGCGGTCGTCGTCACTGCTCATGGCAAGGTCGATGAGGCCAGCTGGGAGGCATTCGACAGCCATCTGGAAGACGGCATCGGTCGGGCCGTCGAGGCGGGAAGCAAAATGCTGGTCATCGACCTCGCTCAACTCGACTATATGTCATCGCGCGGGCTTCGGGCGCTGACCGTCGCGAAGCGCCGCGCCGACGCGGCGGGCATTGGCATTACGCTTGCGGCGCCCAACGATGTGATGCGCGAAATCCTCGCGATCAGCAGGTATGACAAGCTATTCTCGGTCAAAGACACGATCGAGGAATCACTGTAAACGCGTCAGCAGACAAGGGGACCATCGCCGCATGATCATCCGCTTCTGGGGCACGCGTGGATCACTTCCGGTGGCGGCGAACGCCAGCGCCATCCGGCGCAAGGTTGCCAAGGCGCTGGTCGCCGCAAATGGACGCCGTTTTGCGAACGACGACGAGGCGCTGGCGTATGTCGAGCAGGACCTGGATTTTGCCATTGGCGCGACTTACGGCGGGGCCACCGCTTGCGTCGAGATCGACGGTGGCGACGGCGCGTTCGTGATCTGCGATATGGGCAGCGGCTTGCGCGAATTCGGGCTCGACGCCCTCAGGCGCTGCGCAGCCGGTCATCCCCGGACCTATCATTTCTTCCTGTCGCACCTTCACTGGGACCATATCATGGGGTTCCCTTTCTTCGCGCCGGCGTTTGACCCCGAGGCGCGGATCGTGATCCACGCGGGCCATACCGAAGCCGAGCAGGCCTTGCGGCGCCAGCAGGAGGAGATTTCCTTTCCGGTGCCGTTCGACTGGCTCAAAGCGCGCTTCGAGTTCGTGCCGATTGAGCCCGGCATGGAGATCGATGTCGCCGGACTGCGGGTCCGCGCGATGTCCCAGCATCATTCGCACGGCAGCTTCGGTTACCGCTTTACCGACAAGGCCGGCAGGACCGCGATCTTCAGCACCGACAGTGAACACAAGATCGACCTGATGCAGGGGGAATCGGGCTTCATCGACTTCTTCCGCGATGCCGATTTGGTGATCTGCGACACGATGTATTCGCTCGCCGACAGCGTCTCAATGAAGGAGGATTGGGGGCATTCGAGTAACATCGTCGCGATCGACCTGTGCCACGAGGCTGCTGCCAAGCGGCTGGCGTTGTTCCATCACGAGCCGACCTATGACGACGAAGCCATTGCCCGGATGCACCAGGAGAGCATTCGTTATGAGGCCCTGACTCGCGAGCAATCCCCGCTCGACGTCCTGTGCGCCTATGACGGTCTTGAACTCCAGCTCTGAGTCCGTCCGGCGCGGGCGCTGGCTGTGGCCGCTGTGGGCGTTGATCACGCTGGCGGCAGTCGCTGCGTCGATCCTGACGGGCGAAGTGACCCGCCGTGCGATGTTCGATCGCTGGCAGGCAATTAGTCCGCGAGACCTGTCGGCGACCCAGATCGATGTGGTGCTGATCGATTCGGAAAGCATCGCCGCCGTCGGCGCCTGGCCGTGGCCGCGTTACTATATGGCGCGCCTGACCGAGGAAATCGCAGCGCGCGGCGCGACCGTCATCGGCTTCGACATATTGTTTTCGGAAGCTGACCGGGTGCGGCCCGATCTGTTCGTCAAACTCTACCCCGAGCTCAGCGCAAGCGCGGCAGGGGAGGTCGGGGCGTTGGAGCCAATGGACCAGTTGTTCGGTCGAGTGATCGGGGCGGCTCCGGTGGTGCTAGCTCGAGCCGGCGCCGATACTGGAAGCGCTGCTCCGCACCCGTTACCGATCGATGTCCAGATTACCGGCGCCTTGCCAAGGACGATAGCGAGCTGGCCGGTGGGCATATCCGCGATCCCCGAACTTGACGATGTCGCTCTGGGTCACGGGCTGGTCAATGTCAGGCCCGACAGCGACGGGGTCATTCGCTCGGTACCGCTGGTGATGCGGGTAGCAGGTCAGGCGATGCCGGGGCTGGCGCTGGAAATCGCGCGGGCGAAGCTCGAGGTCGGTGAAATCCGGGGCGAGCGTGACGCCATCAACCTCGCGACGCGGCGGATCCCGGTCGACGAGCAGGCGCGGATGCTGCTGCATTTCGGGACCTTCCCGCCAGCCAATATCGTGTCGGCGGCCGAGGTGCTGAAGACCGCTTTTCCGGACCGTGCGTTCGCGAACAAGATAGTGCTGATCGGCCTGTCGGCCGAGGGAACGTCGGACATTGTCGCGACCCCGGGCGCATCGGAAGAGTTTGGGGTTCTGATCCAGGCGCAGGCGATCGACACCTTGTTGCGGGGCGGCTGGCTCGAGCGGCCGCGATGGGCGGAGGCGGCGGAATGGGGCGCCGCGCTGGCGCTGGCGTTGGCCGCGCTGGTGGCGGCGTTCGCCAACCGGCTGGTGCGGATCGGGCTAGGGATTGCCTTCGCGGGCGTGGCTGTCTCGGCCTGGTTCGCCTTCGACGGACTGGGTTTGCTGATCGATCCGGTGCGCCCGCTGCTGGTCGGCGGCGGCTCCGTCGTCGGGCTGGTTTTCGGATCGTTCGTGGACTCGCGGCGGGAACGCGAGCGGTTGCGCGATATGCTGGTGCAAGAACGCATCGTCGCCGCGCAGGCCGAGGGGGAGCTTCAGACGGCGCGCGCCATCCAGCTGAGCATGGTGCCGCCGCGCGCGACCCTTGCCGCGATGGATCTGCGGATCGATTGCGACGCTCTGCTCGAGCCGGCGCAGTCAGTTGGCGGCGATTTCTATGACCTCGTTCGGATCGACGAACACCGCATCGGCTTTGTAATGGCCGACGTGACCGGAAAAGGTGTGCCCGCGGCGCTGTTCATGGCAATGTCCAAGGCGCTCACCCAATCGACCTTGTCCCGCGACAGCGACGATCTGGCTCAGGCCGCCGCCGCGATCAACCTCGAGCTCTCTAAGGGCAATGAAGAAGCGATGAGCGTAACCATGCTTCTCGGCGTGCTGGACCTGACCAACGGCGCGATCCAGCTGATGAGTGCCGGACATGAGGATCCGATTCGCGTGACCCCCGCAAAGGTCGCGACGCCGTGTCGGCTGGAAGGAGGGCCGCCATTCGGGATCACCGAATTTGCCTATCCCGTCGAAGCGCTGATGCTTGGGGCGGGCGATGCGCTGATCCTGCTCACCGACGGAATCACTGAAGCCCAGAACGCAAGCGGCGCGCTTTATGGCCATAAGAGGATGCTGACTGGCGGGGCCATTGCCCAAGCGACATCGACGGATATTTGCGAGGCGATCCGGGACGATGTGCGCCTGTTCGAGGACGGCACCGATGCCACCGACGATTTGACTGTCATGGTCATTCGCTATCTGGGTAATCTGCCCCGACCTCGACGTCCTAGCGGACAATAACCTCGACGCGACGGTTTCTGGCGTTGGGGACGGCGTCGGCCGTGGGCTCGCGCAATTCGCGTTCGCCGCGCCCGACTGCAGTCATCAGCGAGCGGTCGAAGCCGGCGGCAACGAGCAGCGACAGCACTTCCTCGGCGCGTTTCAATGAAAGGGAATCATTGTCGGCATCGTCGCCAACCGTGTCGGTGTGGCCGGTCACTTGGACGTCGGCACCCGGTCGCCGGGCGATTTCGACGCGCAACGCCGCCACCTCGCCACCGGACTCCGGCGAAAGCTCGACCTTGCCCTCCTGGAAATAGAGCGTGAAGGAGCGCGCCGGTGGCGGGAGTTCGCCAAGCAACGCTGCTTCCTGCCGGTTCAGCCCTTTCGAGCCCAATGGGCGGGTCACGGCACCCCGCTGGCCCAGCGACGTCCGGCTATTGGGCTCGGCCACCACGGCCTGCCCCGGTTTGCCACCGGACTCGAGGACCGCAACCGATCCATGTCCGCCATCTTCGTCGGGCAGGAGGAGCAGCGACGAATGGGCACAGCCGCCGAGCAGGAACGCCGCACTTGCGGCCACGCCGATGCGGATCACTTGGGGACCTCGACGATGAATCGCGTCCCCCGGACACCGAGCAGTGAATTGGGCGTTCGAACCTTCATCGCGTCGCGCCCGGACTTGGCGATCTTGCCCGACACGACGGCCAAAGATCCGCGATTGACCTGGGTCACAAACGACCCGCGCTGGCGGATGCGGTCATAGTCGAACTGACTAACCGCGACGTCGCTGCTGGGACCGATTGCGAACCGCGTATTATCGACGAAGGTCAGGCTGATCCGACCGTCTTTGCCGGTGACCAGTCGATCGCCCGCCATCAATTGCAGGCCCGGTGACGCGGGCAGGCGAGCGGAACCGCGTTCGATCGCGGTCGCCCCAACGCTTTGCTTGATGCGCGCAATCTGCGTCGCGGCGGGAACGCTGAACAGCGCCGCGAGTAAGGCGAAGAGCACTGACTTGCAAAACACCCCTTATCTCCCACTAGCTTCAAGTTCGTGCCATAGTTCAATCGATGGGCTCGCGCGACTCCAATCATGGAACGAGGCTGGTGCGCATCGCCGGCGCGACGCCGGTTACCGACGCCGCCAATGTCGCACGAGATTTCGCTGTCGCGAACGAAATCAGCGGGAGCGACCTTTCCCGCCTGTGCGTGATTATCGAGGAACTGTTCGCCAACCTCTACGAACATGGCGGCGTCACCCATGATGAACTGGTGGAAATGTCGCTATCGACGGGTGCGGACGGGGTGCGGATCATCGTCGTCGATCCGGGCCGCCCGTTCGACCCACGCGATGCCAAATCGAGCAAGCGCCGATCAGAGCGCGGTGGTGGCGCCGGCATCGACATCGTGCGCAGTTGGGCCAGCCACGTCGATTATCGCACGTCCGAAGGTCGCAATCGCTTGGAACTCCTGTTTCCGTTGCGCGGCGATAGGCATGGCCACGCGGATGGGACGGAGCGGAGCCCTTGGTAACTGGATGGGTCGGAGATCACGGGGACCACGATTGAATTCAGTGAGGCCGACCTGGGCAATATTTTCGGACAGGACTTTCAGGGACATGTTGCCGAAGTGATGGCGCGATACCGGTGGGTCGGCTGGATAAGGGTGAGCAGCGTAATGTCCGCTTTCCACCCAAGGCGGACACTTGTTGCCACTGGCCGAAAGAACACCCATTGCGAACTCTGGAGAGGGCTGACAACGAACAAACCTGATGAGTGGTTTTGCGCCTTTGACAGAGTATCGCGGCGTTGCCCTCGTCCGCCATTCCTCGGGCGCCTACGCCTACACGACGGATCATATCGCCCTCGACGCCGACGGGTCGCTGTTCGCCTATCATCCGGACAACATCGGCCGGGACGACCTCCGCTTTGCAAGTTGGCCGAGCGGCGACGAAGACTGGCGCTCCATCCTTGTTCCCGATCCTGTGGATCCGCAGCGCCCTTATGTGCAGCGCGAAGGTCCCGCGAAGGGCTATTTCCTGTCGATGACCACATTGCGGTGTTCAGTCAGGGTCTCGACCGATCCCCATGCGTATGTTGACAGCGAGGTGATCCCATACCTCGTGTTTCCCGCGGACTTCCTCAAAATCGAGGGCGTCGGTGGTTTTGGAGACCTCGCTGTGGCGCGAAACCTGACGAATGGTAGCAGCAGCTGGGCAATCGTGGCCGATCAAGGTCCGGCGCACCATCCCCTTGGCGAGATCTCAATTCGCCTGGCCGAAAACCTTGGAGGCGTCAGCGTCAACCCGCGCAATGGTGACGGAATCGCGCCCGGGCTGGTCGAATATATCGTCTTTCCCAACTCGCGGTTCGATCCGCCATGGCCGCAGCTGGCTGAGGCACTTGAAGCTACCGCGCTACGCCTTTTCGCGAACATTGGCGGTTGGGAGGCTCATGCGTATTGGGCCACCGTCCGCTCCTGAACTCCCCTCAAGTTTAAACTTCCGTCGAAACAGATCGTGGGTGCCGGCGCTGTTGGTCGCTGACGCATTCGAAAGACAGCGAGCCGGGGCGTGGTCCCTTCAAATTACCTTTTCGACGTTGCTACCCTTGCACTGCCTGCAACCTCAGGCTAGTTACCTGTTTCATCGTTATAACACGTTGGAACAATTATGAGCCCGGATCAGACCCTTTCAATCGCCCGTGCGGCGCTTGCCGACGAACTCGCCGAGGCCCTCATCCAGCTCAAGGATAAGGGTGACGCGAGGGCGTTGCTTGCCGACCTGTGCACCCCGGCCGAGATCCACACGCTCGCGGAACGCTGGCACGTCGCCAAGCTGCTCGACGCGGGCGAGCTTACCTATCGCGATATCCACGAGGCCACCGGCGTCAGCACCACCACCATCGTCCGGGTCGCCCGCTTCCTTCGCCAGGAGGATAATGGCGGCTACCGGCTTCTGCTCGATCGCGTGACAGACAAAAGATGAGCCCCGACCGCAACCGCCTGCACATGGCCGTGCAGAAATCGGGCCGCCTTTCGGACCGGTCGCGCCAGCTGCTGAAGGATGCCGGCCTGCGCCTCAGCGAGAGCGGCAAGAACCAACTTGCTGCTCGCGCAGAAAATTTCCCGTTGGACCTGATGTTCGTGCGCGACGACGATATCCCTACCTTTGTCGCCGACGGGGTGTGCGAGCTGGGCATCGTCGGGCAGAATGTGCTTGAGGAATATTCGCTCGGCCTCCCCGAGCCGCGGATCGAGGAAGTCGCCCGGTTGGGCTTCGGTCGATGCAGTCTGAAGATCGCCGCGCCCGACACCTTGAGCTCCTTCCAGCTCGAGATGCTCGATGGGCAGCGAATCTCCACCAGTTATCCTCGCCTGCTCACGCGGTTTCTCGACAGCCATGGGCTGACCGCCGACATCGTCACCATGCGCGGCGCGGTCGAACTGGCGCCGCGATTGGGGATCGCACGCTTCATTTGCGATCTGGTCTCGACCGGCGCGACGCTCGAAGCCAATGGTCTCGCCCCGGTGGCCGACGTGTTCGACAGCGAGGCGGTACTAATGCGGACGTTGAAGCCGATCGACAATCCCCACCGCGACAAGGTCGACGCATTGCTAACCCGGATCGAGGGCGTCATCGCCACGGCGGAGAGCAAGTATATCGTCCTCAACGCGCCCGAGGCGGCGCTTCCCGCGATCGCCGCAATCCTTCCCGGTGCCGACGCTCCGACGGTGGTGCCGCTGATCGGCCGGCCGGGCCATGTCGCGGTCCATGCGGTGTGCCAGGAATCGGTCTTCTGGGAAACGCTTGAGCGCCTCAAGGCGGCAGGCGCGTCGGCGATCCTCGTCATGCCGATCGAAAAGATGATGATGTGATGCGGTTCGACTGGTCCGATCCGGCGGTGCGCGCCGACGCGCTGGCCCGTCCGCGCGGACGCGACGATGCCGCGCTTCGCGAAGCCGTCGGCGCGATCATCGACGACGTGCGCGCACGCGGCTGGCCGGCGCTGGTCGAACAGGCGCTGCGCATCGACGGGCGCGTGCCAAGCCCGGTGGCGGTGGCGCCGTTCGCAACCGAGGCGCGGCGGTCGTTGCCGGCGGAGGCGCAGGACGCAATGCGTCTTGCCGCGCGAAACATCGAGACGTTCCACCGGCAGACCAAGCCGAGTGACACGAAGGTGACCACCTACCCGGGGCTTCAGGTCGCCAAGCAATGGCGGCCCTTGGCGCGCGCCGGTCTCTATGTTCCGGGCGGACGGGCACCGTTATTCTCGACACTGTTGATGTTGGCCATCCCGGCGCGAGTAGCGGGGGTCGGCGAATTGGTGGTCGTCACTCCGCCGCGGCCCGAGGGCGGGCTCGATCCGGCGATAGCGCTTGCCGCCGACCTTGCCGGGATCGACACGATCTGGGCAGTCGGCGGCGCGCAGGCGATTGCGGCGCTGGCGTTCGGCGCGGGCAACATTCCGGCGGTCGATCGGATCTGCGGGCCCGGCAATGCCTGGGTCTCGGCTGCTAAGTCGATCGTCGCCTCGCGGCCCGGCGGTCCGGGGATCGACCTGCCCGCGGGCCCCAGCGAGTTGATGGTCATCGCCGACGACAGCGCCAACCCGCCAACGGTGGCCGCCGATCTGCTGAGCCAGGCCGAGCACGACCTCGATGCGCAGGTGCTATTGGTGTCGCCCTCGGCGCCTCTGATCGAGGCCGTCGACCAGTCTTTTCAGTGCCAGTCAGCGGCGCTCGGCGGTACTCATGCGTCCGCGCGCTTCATCCGCTGCGCCGACCTCGAGGAAGCCATCGTCATCGCCAATGCCTATGCGCCCGAGCATCTGGCACTTGCCTGTGACGGAGCGGCGGCGATGGTCGCGGCGATCCGCAGCGCCGGCGCGATCTTCGTCGGCCACCAGGCGGCGGAGAGCTTCGGCGACTATCTCGCTGGATCGAGCCATGTGCTTCCGACCGACGGGGCAGCGCGCTTCACCGGCGGGGTTTCCGCGCACACTTTCATGAAGGCAATCACGGTGCAGCAGGTCACGCCGGAAGCGGCTGCCGCGCTGGCCGCGCCGGCCGCCGCGCTCGCCCGGCTGGAAGGACTGGAAGCCCACGCCCGCGCCGCCGAAGCGAGGTGCGCGGCATGAGCCTTGTCCAGCGCCTCGCGCGCCCGGCCGTCCTGGCCTTGCCGCCGATCGACATCGCGGGCGCTCCGATTGCGGGCACGGTGCGGCTCGACGCCAACGAAAACCCGTACGTTCCGCTGGTCCAGGGCCAGCCCGGGATCAATCGCTATCCGGAGCCGCAGCCCGACGCGTTACGCCGGCGTATGGCCGATCTCTACGGCGTCGCGCCCGGGCGACTGTGGGTGACACGCGGCAGCGACGATGCGATCGACTTGCTGATCCGCAGCTTCTGCGAAGCGGGCACGGACAGTGTCGGAATCGTCGAGCCGACCTTCTCCGCCTACGCGCAGTTCGCTCGGGTGCAAGACGCAATCGTGGTCGCGGCGCGACTGGGCGCAAACTTCGATTTCAATGCTCAGGCGGTGCTGGAAACAATGACGGGCGCCCAGCCCAAGCTACTTTTCCTGTGCACCCCCAACAACCCCACCGGGTCGGCGGTCGACCCGGCCGAAGTTCGCCGCATTGCCGCGGCACTACCTGACACTATCGTCGTCGCCGACGAAGCCTATGGCGAGTTCGCCGACCAGCCGAGCCTCGCGGGCGAGGCCGGCGAGGTGCCGAATCTGGTCGTCCTTCGCACTCTCTCGAAGGCCTATGGCCTGGCTGGCGCGCGGATCGGTTGTGCGATCGGCTCGCAAGAGCTGATCGAGCTCATCGCCCGCGTCTCGCCGCCCTATCCCTTGCCGGTTCCGAGCATTGCCGCCGCGCTCGATGCGCTGGGGCCCGAGCGGATGCCAATTCATCGCCAGCGGATTGCCACCCTGCTGCAAGAGCGCCAGCGCATCGCTAGCCTGCTTGCTGACGTCGATGAAATCCGTTCGGTGCGGGAGGGCGGCAACTTCCTGTTTCTGGAAGTCGCCGATCCCGCCGGTCTCGCCCAGCGCCTGGCCGCGGCGGCCGTGCGAGTCCGCTTTCGTCCGGGTGCTGCCCCTGGCGGGATGCGGGTGACGGTTGGAACGTCGGACGAGAATACCGCTTTGCTGGCGGTCTTCAGTATCGCAGGAACCGCGCCAGGCCGCCGCGCCGATGTGGTTCGCGACACGAAGGAAACGCGGATCGCGCTCAGCATCGACCTCGACCGGGCCGAGCCGCGGCACATCGACAGCGGCATTCCCTTCTACGACCATATGCTGGACCAAGTCGCGGCGCATGGCGGGTTCGCACTCACGCTCGCCTGTACCGGCGATGTCGCGATCGATCCTCATCACAGCATCGAGGACATCGCGATCGCGCTCGGCACCGCGCTTCGTCAGGCCCTCGGCGACAAAAGGGGCATTGGACGGTTCGGCTTCGCGCTGCCGATGGACGAGGCGGAAGCCCAGGTGCTGATCGATCTGTCGGGCCGCCCCTTCGCCCGCTTCGAGGGAAGCTTCGACACGACCACGGTCGGCGACCTGCCAACTCAAATGGTGCCGCACGTGTTCCGCAGCCTCGCCGACAGCCTTGGCGCCGCGATCCATGTCCGGGTGACGGGCGACAATGACCACCACAAGGTCGAGGCCTGCTTCAAGGCGTTCGGCCGCGCGCTTCGCCAGGGGCTGGCGATCGAGGGGACTGCGACCGCGTTGCCGTCGACCAAGGGCTTGTTGTGAGCGGCGTCGTGATTCTCGATCTCGGCTACGGCAATACGCGCTCGGTAGCGCTGGCGTTCGAGCGGCTCGGCGTGACCGTGACGCTATCGTCGGACTCTTCGGCTGTCGAGCAGGCCGAGCGAGTCGTCCTTCCCGGCGTGGGCGCCGCGGGCGTGGCGATGGAACGGCTGCGGCAAGCGGGACTCGACCGGGCCCTTCGAGACCGGACTGGCCCCACGCTCGGAATCTGCCTTGGCATGCAACTGATGTACGAGCATTCGGAAGAAGACGGCGGGACGGCGCTGCTTGGCCTGCTGCCCGGAACCGTCGTCGCTCTTTCGCCGGCTCCGGGCTTCCCGGTTCCGCACATGGGGTGGAGCGCGCTGGAAACCCGGTCGCCGGACATCGGCCTCGAACCGGGCGCATATGTCTATTTCGCGCATGGATTCGTATGTCCGGACGGTGCCGCGACGGCCGCTCGGGCGACCTATGGCGGCGCGTCGATCCCGGCCGCGATCCGCAGCGGCGCGTGGTGGGGTGCGCAATTCCACCCCGAACGCTCTTCGACCCCCGGAAGTCGCTTTCTGAAGGCGTTCCTCCAGGCATGATCCTGCTTCCCGCCATCGATCTCATCGACGGTCGCTGCGTCCGGCTGGCGCAGGGCGATTTCGCGCGCGAAACGCTTTATTCGGACGATCCCGCCGCCGCGCTGGCCGAAATCGCCGACGCTGGCGCAACCGAGGCGCATCTGGTCGATCTCGACGGAGCCCGCGCCCGTGAACCGCGCCAGCACGAGCTGCTTATTTCCCTCGCCGCGGAAACACGGCTCGGCCTTCAGGTAGCGGGCGGATTCCGGACGCTCGAGCAGGTGCGGCGCGCGCTTGACGCCGGGATCGCCCGGGTCGTGATCGGGAGTCTCGCCATCGACGACCCCGACGCCTTCGCGTGCATGATTGACAAGGTCGGACCCGACCGGCTGACCCTTGCGCTCGACGTTCGCGTCGAAAACGGAGTGCCGCGGGTCGCGACGCATGGCTGGGCGACTGGCTCGGGCGAACGCCTCGACGATGTTCTCGCTTGTTTTCCGCAGGTTCGGCACCTCTTGGTGACCGACATCGCCCGCGACGGCATGCTCGAAGGACCGAATCTGGTCCTCACACGCGAAATTGCCGAGCAATTTGCGTCTATCGAGTTGCAGGCTTCGGGCGGTGTCGCGTCGCTCGGGGACCTCGCCGATCTCGATCGGGCCGGCGCCGCGCGAGCGATCGTCGGCAAGGCCATCTGGGAACGACGCTTCACTGTCGCCGAAGGCTTGGCTCATGCCCACGGCTAGGATCATCCCCTGCCTCGACGTGGCTGACGGTCGCGTGGTCAAGGGCATCAGGTTTCGCGAGCACCGCGACGTCGGTGACATCGTCGATCATGCACTTCGCTATCGCGACGAAGGCGCCGACGAGCTCGTCTTCTACGACATCACCGCCAGCCCCGACGGGAGGACCGTCGACCTGGCATGGGTCGGAAGGGTGGCAGCGGTGATCGACATTCCCTTTTCGGTCGCCGGCGGGATCAGTGACGTGGCGGCGGCGCGTGCTTTACTATCGGCGGGTGCCGACAAGGTCAGCGTGAACTCGCCGGCCTTGCAGCGGCCGGCCCTGCTGACCGAGTTGGCGGCGGCGTTCGGGCGGCAATGCGTGGTCGTGGGGATCGACAGCATGATTGGCAAAGACGGCCGCCTGTTAGTCAAGCAATTCACCGGCCGTCCGGAGGCGACCATCAGCAGTGGCCGCGAAACGCTTGCCTGGGCGATTGAGGCGGCAAGTCTCGGCGCGGGGGAGATCGTGCTCAATTGCATGGATCGGGACGGGGTTCGCGGCGGCTTTGACATCGGCCAGCTGACTTCGATGGTCGAAGCGGTCGACATCCCCGTGATCATTTCGGGCGGGGCCGGCGAGGTATCGCATTTCACCGACGCGTTCCGGGCCGGGGCTAGCGGGGCGCTGGCCGCGTCGGTGTTTCACGACCGGCGGATCGCCATCGGCGACCTCAAGGATTATCTGGCCGGGCAGGGGATTGAGGTGCGGCGATGATCGACGTCGAGACGTTGGCATGGGAGCGCATGGGGGGCCTGCTTCCCGTGGTCGTGCAGGACGCCGACAGCGGCGAGGTGCGCATGCTCGGCTACATGAGCCGCGCGGCGCTCGAAGCGACGATCACGACACGGTTCGTGACCTTCTTCAGCCGGTCCCGCAACACTCTGTGGCGTAAGGGCGAGAGCAGTGGCCATACGCTCGCCCTGGTCGACGTCGCGGCCGATTGCGACGGCGACGCTTTGCTCGTGACCGCCAGACCCAACGGCCCTACTTGCCACACTGGCTCGACGTCCTGCTTCGGCGACCGCCTGACCCCAGGGACTGGCTTCATTGCCGAACTCGAACGGGTATTGATCGACCGCGCCGGGGCGGACCCTGCTGCAAGCTACACCGCGCGGCTTCTGAACGATGGCGTCAAGCGCATCGCCCAGAAGGTCGGAGAAGAAGGCGTCGAAACCGCTCTCGCGGGGGTCGCCGGCGATGACACCGAGCTGGCCGGCGAGACCGCGGACCTGGTCTATCATCTTACCTTGTTGCTGCAGGCGCGCGGACTTAGGTGGCAGGTGGTGATGGACGAGTTGCGCCGCCGTCAGGCCGACAGAAGCTCCACTGCCTCATCGTAGAGTGGTAGGCTGGCTGCGGCGATGATCCGGCCGCCGCCCCAGTCCTCGCCGCCGTCCCAGTCACCGATCACACCGCCAGCCCCGCGCACCACCGCGACCAAGGCGTCGAGATCATGCCGCTTGAGGCCGCTTTCGATGACCAGATCGAGGCCGCCGGTCGCGACCCTGGCATAGGCCAGCGCGTCGAGACCATAGCGCGCAACGAGCGTCGCCTCGCGAATCCGCTCGAACGAGTCGATCTCCGGCCCTTCGAACAGTAAGGGGTCGGTGGTCGACATCCGCGCCGACGCGAGGTCCGGGCAGCCGCTGGTCACGACTGGCGCACCGTTCCGATGCGTCTGCCGCCCGGTCGCGATCAACCTCTCGCCAAGAACCGGAAGATCGATCATCCCGGCGAGGTGCTCCCCGTCATCGATAACGCCGACCAGCGTCGCCCAGCTTGGCAGGCCGCAAATGAAAGCGCGGGTGCCGTCGATCGGATCGATGCTCCAAATCCGCCGCGCACCCTCCAACGTCCAGCCATATTCCTCGCCGCAGATCGCGTCGCTCGGAAATGCTTCCGAAATCAGCGCTCGAAGCGCCGTTTCAATGTCTCGATCGACTTGCGTGACCGGGTCGAGTCCGACTGCGGCCTTGTTTTCGTATCTGGAGTCGGTGGCCCGCGATTGGGCGACGATCCGCCGCGCGGTGTCAGCCAGCTGGTCCAGTATTTCAGGCAAGCGATCCATCACTGCAATGTGGCAAAAGCCAAGCGTCACGCCAAGCGTTGATCGAGTTCATCGTAAAACGCAGAGCCTCGGCATTCACGACCGCTTTCGACCAATTGCGGCCATTCGCGGCCGCCAAGTCGAGTCCGTCTTTCACCGGAAGTCACTCAGACGCTGGTGACCCCTACGGGAATCGAACCCGTGTTACCGCCGTGAGAGGGCGACGTCCTAACCGCTAGACGAAGGGGCCGTCCGGCAAGTTGGCGCATATGGTCGAGGCATCCCGCCTAGTCAATTGGCTCACC
>JBBRTO010000009.1:0-40937 GCA_038244345.1 Sphingomonadales bacterium
GCTTCCCCGCTCGTCACCGGGATCGCCAGCATCGGGCTCGATCACCAGCAGTTCCTCGGCGATACATTGGCCCAAGTCGCGACCGAAAAAGCCGGAATCGCCCGCCCCAGCGTGCCGCTCGTCTGCCTCGACCAGCCCGCCGAAGCCCGCGCCGCGATCGAGCGTGTCGCCGCAACGACCGGCGCGCCGCTCCTCTTCGAAGGCCGCGACTGGCCACTCGACCCGACGCTCCGCCCCGCGCTCCCCGGCGCTCACCAAATCCGCAATGCCAACCTCGCCTGGCAAATGCTCTCCGCGCAATCAGCGCGTGAAGTCAGCGACAGCCAGTTCCGCGCCGGCATCGCCTCTGCAACCTGGCCCGCCCGCTTCCATCACCTCGCCGACGGCCCACTCACCAACGGCATCGAAACCTGGCTCGATGGCGCGCACAATGCCGACGCCGCGACCGCGCTCGCCGCTCTGCTCGAAGCGCGCGGTCCGATGCACCTCGTCCTCGGGATTCTCGCAGGCAAGGACGCCGCGTCGATCGTCGACACGCTCGCGGCCCATGCATTGTCGCTGACTTTCGTCCCGATCCCTGACCACGAAGCCCACGATCCCGCCCACCTGGCGCAGCGCTTCAACGGCCGCGCAGCATCGTCGCTGCCCGACGCGCTGGCACCCCTCCCCGCTCCGCGCCTCATCGCCGGCTCGCTCTATCTCGCTGGAACCGCCCTCACCCTGAACGGGGAACGCCCCGCCTGAATCTACTCTTCACGCGCGTCGCCTTCGCCTTCAGTGCCCGCGGTACCGATTGAGCTGTCGACCAGCCCCATCCGCATCATCAGCCAAAACAACAGGATGCCCGGCACCGCCGCAAGCGTCGTCAGCAAGTAGAAGTTCGTGTAGCCGATGCCGTCGATCAGTGCGCCTGCCGTCGTCCCGGTGAGGAACCGCCCAACGATGCTCGCCGCTGCCGAGATCAGCGCATATTGCGCCGCGGTGAAACGCAAATCGCATAGCGCGGAGAAGTAAGCCACGACGCACACACCGCCAATCCCACTGGCAATGTTCTCGAACCCGATCGCGCCGGCCATGCCGTAATTACTGTGACCCGCCTGGGCGAGCAGCGCGAAGCTGAAATTGCTCACCGCCATCAGGGTCAGGCTGACCATCACCGATCGTTTCATGCCGAGCTTGGTGTACAATATGCCGCCGATAAAGATGCCGATCAGATAGGCCCAGAAGCCGACCCCGATGTCCCAGATCGCGATTTCGTCATTGCTGAATTTGAGATCGTCGAACAGCAAGCGGAAGGTCAGATTGGCAAGCGTGTCACCGATCTTGTGCAGCAGGATGAACAGCAAGACGAGCAACGCGCCCTTGCGCTGGAAGAACTCCACGAACGGCTTCCACACTGCCGCCACCGCATTGCCGATCCCGCGCGCGGTCTTGGTGGCCTTGTGACGGCGTTCGGGTTCTCCGAAGACCAGCGCCGTGATCATCGCCGGCAATGCGAGGCCAGCGCAGGCCAGATAGGCCGCTTCCCAGCCCGACCGCGCGGCAACGACCAGCGCCAGTGCGCCCGCCCCGGCCGAGCCGATCCTCCAGCCATATTGGCTCATCCCCGAACCAACGCCGAGCTGGCGCGGCTCTAGCGCCTCGATCCGATAGGCGTCGATCACGATGTCGAAGCTAGCCCCGGCGATCCCGACCAGAATCGCCGCGGTGACGATCGCCCGGACGCCGCTGGCATTGGGGTCGACGAAGGCAAGGTTGGCGACTGCGGCGATCACCAACGCGCCGGTGACCAACATCCACGACACGCGTTGACCGAGCCGGCCGATCAGCGGCAGTTTCACTCCATCGATGACCCACGCCCACAGAAATTTGAAATTATAGGCCAGGAACACCAGGCTGAAGGCGGTGATCGTCGCCTTGTCGATTCCGTCCTGCTTCAGCCGCGTGGTCAGCGTCGCGCCAATCATCGCGTAAGGAAATCCCGACGAAATTCCCAGGAACAAGGCTGCCAGCGGTGCCGCCTCGGTGTAAGGCCTGAGCCCTGCGGGAATCGACGCGCGCCAGCCCAGTCCATTGTCAGCGCGCACTGCCGTCATGTATGTCCTCCCGCTTCGACCGGTGCCATGCTAGCAGCGAAACAGGCCCTGACCAGCCACTTGAGTTTCTTAAACTTAGAGAGCAACATAGGTTAATGGACGCACCACGCTTTCTACGCCCCACGCTGGGGCAACTCGCGCTCGCTGATGCGCTGCTTCGCGGTGAGGCGTCTCTGGGTAGCCAGATCGAGACACTGCCCGCCTCGGTCTATACCGACCCCGACCGGTTCGAGGCCGAGAAGCGCGCCTTGTTCGAAAAATTGCCGTTGCTTCTCGCCCCTTCGGCGATGCTGCCGCGCAACAACGTCGCGGTCGCGCATGACGGCTATGGGGTCCCGCTGATCCTCAGCCGCGACGCGCAGGGCGAGGCGCATGTCATGGCCAACGTCTGCCGTCATCGCGGCACCCGGCTGCTCGACGGCGACGGCGAAGATCCGGTTCCCGCCGCGCGGATCGTCTGCCCCTATCATGCCTGGACCTATCGCTCTGACGGCAGCTTGCTCGGCCTGCCTCGCGCCGATTGCTTCCCGGGGCTCGACAAGGAAGCGCATTCGCTGATGCGCTTTCGCGATTTCGAATGCGGCGGGATGATCTGGTACTCGCATGACCAGAACGAAGACTTCGCCGAAATCGACATGCTGTGCCAGGATTTCGACGCCTTCGGGGTCGCCTCGCACCATCTCTACAAGCGCAAGACCCACCCCGTCGCCGCCAATTGGAAACTGGTGATCGACGCCTTCCTTGAATCCTATCACGTCCAGCGGCTGCACTCGTCGACCATCGCCAATTTCTTCGCCGATGGGATTACCGCCGCCGACCGGATCGGCCAGCACCAGCGCGCCGCCGTCGGCCGCGCCGATTATCTCGCCGATGTCGATCGCAACGACTGGGCCGCGCTCCGCCGCGTAGTCACCTACACCTACCAGATCTTCCCCAATGCAGTGGTCATCGTCAGCCCCGATTACATCAACATCATGGTGGTCATGCCGCAAACCGTCGGCACCTGCCTGGTCGAGGATTTCATGCTCATTCCCGAGCCGCCGCAGACCAATGAGGCCGAAGCTCATTGGAAGCGAAGCTGGGATTTGCTCGATGGCGTGACCTTCGCCGGTGAGGATTTCAAGGCGGCGGAACTATGCCATCGCGGCCTCGCCAGCGGATTGCTCAAGCATGTCCAGCTCGGCACGCTCGAAAACGGAATTTCCGACTTCCACGCCAAGGTCGAGGCTTTGCTCTAAGATTTAGGCCTCCGGCTCGACCTCGATATTCGGGAACAGCTGCAGCCCCTTGGGCGGTTTGCACGGCTTGCCTTCAAGATGCTTGTCGATCGCGTCCAGCGCCAGGCGCATGGTGCGGTCGTTATAAGGCTTGAGCAGGCAGCCGATCGCCAATTCGTGCGCATTATCGGGCGGGTAGCCGGTGATGAACAGCAAGGGTATGCCGCGTTTCTTGGCCTCGTGGGCGAGGTCGATCCCGGTGCGGTCGCCGCGCAGGCGAACGTCGCTGAGGATCAAGTCGACCTGTTCGCGGTCGAGCGCGGCCAGCGCTTCCTCGAAGTCGTCGTGGGTCGCAACCACCTCCAGCCCGCAGTCGCGAAGGATCACTTCATTCTCGAAAGCCGTCAGCGGTTCGTCCTCGATGATAAGGACTCGCTTGACGATACGCTTGCGCTTGCCGAACAGCATGACGACTCCAGTAGGACAACAGAAGTGACCTCGCAACGAACGAAGCGCCCGCCAGTGCCGCGGCGCCCAACGACACCACGTAAAGGCGGCGGACCGCCCCCGCCACGCGACGACGGGCCGCAGCGAATCGCCAAATTGCTGGCCCGCGCCGGGATCGCCTCGCGCCGCGAAATCGAGCGGATGATCGAGGATGGTCGGATCGCGCTCAATGGCGAGAAATTGACCACCCCGGCGACTCTTCTCGCCTCGCTCGATGGCGTCACGGTTGATGGCAAGCCGGTTGCGAAGCCCGCCGCGGCGCGGCTCTATTGCTTCTACAAGCCGACCGGCTGTCTGACCGCCGAGCGCGACCCCAAAGGCCGCCCGACGATCTACGACAAGATGCCCAAGGGACTGCCGCGGCTGATCCCGATCGGCCGGCTCGACTATATGACCGAGGGGCTGTTGCTGCTGACGAACGACGGCGAATTGAAGCGCCAGCTCGAACTTCCGAGCACCGGCGTGGTCCGCACCTATCGCGCCCGCGCCTTCGGCACCGTCACCCAGGACGCGCTCGAACAACTGGCCGAGGGCGTTACCATCGGGGGCATTCGCTACGGCTCGATCAACGCCAACCTCGAACGCCGCACCGGGCGCAACGGCTGGATCGAGATGAGCCTGACCGAAGGCAAGAATCGCGAAGTCCGCAACGTGCTCGAACATCTCGGGCTTCAGGTGTCGCGGTTGATCCGCACTGCTTACGGGCCATTCACCGCCGAGGGTCTTGCCCCCGGCGAGATCGGCGAAGTGCCGCGCGAGGCCCTGTTCCGCTTCCGGCAGGAGCTTAAGTGAGAATCATCGCCGGCGCGTGGCGCGGCCGTCGGCTCGTCGCTCCGGCTGGGCTGCAAACCCGCCCGACCGCCGACCGGACTCGCGAGACCTTATTCTCGATGCTCGCCAGCCGGCTCGGCAGCTTCGAGGAATTGCGAGTCGCCGATTTATACGCGGGCAGCGGCGCGCTTGGGCTCGAAGCGCTGTCGCGCGGCGCCGGCCATTGCACCTTCGTCGAAAATGACCGCGCGGCGACCGTCGCGATCCGCGCCAATGCCGCGACGCTCGGCACTACCAGCATCGACGTGATGGCGATGTCCGCTGCCCGTCTGCCGCGCGCGCAGGCTTTTCATCTGATCCTCGCCGATCCGCCTTATGCCGATGGCTCCGGAAGCGCGGTCGTAATAGCGGTCGCCGCTGCCGACTGGCTCGCGCCCGGCGGGTGGATGGCGATCGAGACCGAGCGCGGCGCAACGGTGGATCCCGGGAAGCTGACGATCGAGGTCGAGCGCGACACCGGCCACGCCCGACTCACCTTGCTGCGGCTCGTTTAGGCCTTCTTCGCCGTCTTCGATTCCTTGGCGCGCGCCTCGGCCGCTGAATCCTTGACCGCATGATATTCGGTCATCAGCCGGGCACCGATCGCTGCAGCCGCTGCCTTGCCGGCATCCTTGACCGCATTGCCCGACTTGTTCGATTTGCGCGACATGCCGGCCGCGATTGCGGTCACTGCGGCGGTCGCACCGATCGCAATCAGGTCGGCGACGATCGGATTGTCGGCTAAGCGCGACAGGGTGTCAAAGCCACTGTGCGATTTGTCCGATTTCGACTTCCTGGCCTTGACCTTGATAGTCACGCCGCCGGTCTTGGCCTTGCCGCTCTTCTTTTTTGCCTTGGGTTTGTTCGCTTCGGTCTTGGTCTTGGCCATGGTCTTGCCTCCTGTTGATCGTTCAGCCCAGCGCGTCGATGCGCCGCATGTCGGTATCGGGAAAGGGAACGGCAAGGGCGCACGCCTGTTCCCGCTCATGGGTCAGCCAATGCCTGGCCTCCGCCGCTCGCAATATCACCGGCATCGCCTTGGGGTGAACCGCGCCGACCACCGCATTGGCGCCGCAGGTCAGGAACGCCATGAACGGCCCGTCGTCCCCGCCCCTGTGCCCCGGCCGCCAGATGCCGGCGAAGGCGAACAACGGATTGTCATGATCGTGCAACCCGAACCACACCTTCGACTTCTTCTTGCTCACCGGGTCGGGCTCGGCAGTCCATTCGCAAAAGCTGGTTACCGGAACGATGCAGCGCCGCTCGCGATTGCCAAGCGCCGATCGCCAGAATGGACTGTCGAGGTTGCGCACATTGGTCACCGGGCGTCCCTTGGCCGCCGCGGGCCCCGGGAAACCCCAGGTCATCGTCTCGAGCTTGAGCCCGCCGCTCTCGCCAGAGCGAAGCACCGGCGCCGCTCGCCCCGGATAAATCTCCCCGAATGGCGGCAGGTTGGAGCGGTCGCCATCGAACGGCCCGAAGACGGCCCGCATCTCGGCGACGGTCGCGGTCATTGTGTAGAGGTTGCACATTCCTACTCGCTCCGACTCCACCAAATTTCGCTCAGGCTCGCCGATACCATAAGTCGCGAACCTCGGCCTGTCTTGCTGTATTGACATGCTAATACACCTTGTCTAGTCTGGCCAGTACAGGGAGAATCATTATGTATAGCCAGAACGATCTGGATGAAGCTGTCGCCTCAGGGGCGCTAAGCGCCGACGCTGCAGCCGGACTTCGCAATTTCACCGAGCAGAATCGTACTTTGCCCTCGGTCGATGAAGAACATTTCCGGCTGATCTCGGGTTTCAACGACATTTTCGTCTCGATTGCCGCGGCGATCCTGCTGTTCGCGGTCGGCTGGATCGGCCAATCTATCGGCCAGGCCGCTGGCCTTCAGCTTGGCGACAATGGCCCGACCCCGCTCGCTCCGGCCGCGGTTGCCGCGACCGCCTGGGGTCTCGCTCTATTCTTTACCGCCAAGCGCCGCATGGCCCTGCCGTCGATCCTGCTCCTACTGGCGTTCGTCGGTGGCGTATTCGCGGCAGCCGGCTTCTCGCTGGTGGTCATTGTCGGCGAGCATACGGTCAACAATAGTCAGATGATGGGCGGAATCCTCGGTGCCGCCGCAGCCGCCGTCGCCGCAGCCGCGGCCTACATCCATTGGAAGCGCTTCCACGTGCCGATCACCGTCGCTGCTGGCGGCGCGGCGGTGGCGGCGATCGCGGTCGGCCTGCTGGTCGCGGCGATTGGCAATGTCGCCAACATTCGCGACATCATGCTCGGCTTCGTGCTGCTCCTCGGGATCGGCATGTTCCTGTTCGCGATGCGCTGGGATTCGTCGGATCCGGCGCGGGTCACCCGGCGCAGCGACGTCGCTTTCTGGCTGCATCTGCTCGCCGCGCCGATGATCGTCCACCCGGTGTTCACCTTGCTCGGGCTCAACGACGGCAATGCGACAATCGGCGAGGGCTTGGTCGTGATCCTGCTCTATGTCGTGCTCGGGATTACCGCCCTGGCGATCGATCGCCGAGCCTTGCTCGTCTCGGCGCTCGCTTATGTCCTGTTTGCGCTGCAATCCATGTTCCGCCAGTTCGGCGCAGTCGAGCTCAACGTGGCGCTCACCGCCCTCGTGATCGGCTCGGCATTGCTGTTGCTGTCAGCCTTCTGGCACCAGGCCCGGCGGATTGTGGTTAGCCCGCTTCCCGACGGACTTCGCTCCAAACTGCCCAATTTGGATCGTGCCGTCGCTACTCCGCTACCAGCCGCATAAGGCGGCGCTCGAGCGGGGCCAGCACGCCGGTCAGATCGTGCCCCCGCTTCAATACCGCGCCATGCTCCGACACCAAGGCAAACGCCCCCTGCTTCAACCGAAGCTCGGGGCGTTTTTCGATGCGCACCTCGGGCCGCTCGGTCGCCCGCCGGAAGGCCGCAAAGCAGGCCACGTCGCGATCGAACTGCATGGCATAATCGCGCCAGTGCCCGGCCGCGACCATCCGTCCGTACAAATCGAGGATCCGCATCAGCTCGGGCCGGTCGAACGCGGTGATGACTGGCTGCCCCGCGCGATGCGGGAACGGCGTCACGACATTCACGCGCGCTTGGTCCTGGCCGCCGGAGCAGGCGCCTGCGCCGCTTTCAGCGCCTCGATCTCGCGGCGAAGAGTCCCGACCTCGAGCTCGAGCGCGGTCAGCCCGGCGCGCGCCGGGTCGCAATCCTCGCCGCACGGCGTTCCATAGGGGATGAAGCCGGGGCTGTAATGGACCGAGTCGACATCGACCGCCCTGGCCGGAATCCCGACCATCGTCGCGCCGGCGGCGACATTGCGCGTAACCACCGCATTGGCGCCGACCTTGGCCCCTTCGCCGACCTCGATCGGGCCCAGCACCTGCGCCCCCGATCCGATCACCACTCCGTCGCGAAGCGTCGGGTGACGCTTGCCGCCGATCCCGGTCGACGGGTTGGTGCCGCCCAAGGTGACATTCTGATAGATGGTGACATTATTGCCGATCTCGGCGGTCTCGCCGATCACTGTGAAGCCATGGTCGATGAAGAAATTGCGGCCGATCACCGCACCCGGATGGATGTCGATCGCGGTCAGCATTCGGCCGATATGGTTGACCAGCCGGGCGAGGAAATACAGCCGCCCACCGTACAGCCAATGCGCCACGCGATGGAACATCAGCGCCCAGGCACCGGGATAGGTCAGCACTTCCCAACGCGATCGCGCGGCGGGATCGCGCGCCTTCACCGAATCGAGATAATCGAAGAATGCCATCCCGGTTCGGGCTTCCTTGTTGCCGTGAAGGACGACCAATTTAGGCACGCTTCGGTGCAAATGCCAGTCGAAG
The DNA here is from genome assembly GCA_038244345.1 of Sphingomonadales bacterium. Taxonomy (GTDB): domain Bacteria; phylum Pseudomonadota; class Alphaproteobacteria; order Sphingomonadales; family Sphingomonadaceae; genus Sphingomicrobium. The sequence goes on from JBBRTO010000009.1 coordinate 8,479, forward strand.
CGATGGCTTGCCTGCCCCGCCCTGCTTGCCCTGCCCGCGCATCTCCACCAAAGTGGCGGCCGCAACTGGGTGGAGCGCGACATTTTCACCGATCTATTCGCCGATCCGTCCTCGCTGCTGCTGTTCGCCCTGATCGGCTTCGCGGCGCAAATGATCGACGGCGCGCTCGGCATGGCATTTGGCCAGATCTCCAGCACCCTGCTGATCAGCACCGGCGTCCCGCCCGCTGCGGCCTCGGCGGGCGTTCACACCGCCGAGACGTTCACCACGGCGGTGTCGGCGATCAGCCACGTCGCCCATCGCAATGTCGACTGGCGGCTGTTCTTCCGGCTGGTTATTCCCGGCGTGATCGGCGGCGTGGTCGGCGCCTATGTGCTGACGCTGGGCGCGGACAAGGCCAAGCCGTTCGTCCTCGCTTATCTGACCGGGCTCGGCCTTTACCTGTTCTACCGCGGCATCATGCACCGCCATACCGAGAAGACACCAAGCATCGTCTCTCCGTTGGGGCTTGTCGGCGGCTTCCTCGACGCGGCCGGCGGTGGCGGCTGGGGAGCGATCGTCACCTCCAATTTGCTGGTCCAGGGCAGCAATCCGCGAAAGACCATCGGCACCGTCAACACCGCCGAATTCTTCCTCACCGTGACCATCTCGGCAACCTTCATTTTCACTCTTGGCTGGAAGGCGTTCACGACCGCGACGCTCGGCTTGCTCATCGGCGGTGTCCTCGCTGCTCCGTTCGGCGCGACGATCGCCAAGCGGGTTAATCCCGACACTTTGCTGACCTTCGTCGGGGCGCTGCTGACGTTCGTCAGCATCTACGGCCTGTACAAAGCCCTCGCCTAGCCCATAGCGAGCAGATCGATTAGAAGCGGCGGATTGATCGGATTCGCCAATGATAGTCCACCACCCGACCCTCAAGCAATTGCAATATCTCGTCGCGCTTAGAAACCACGGCCATTTCGGCCGCGCGGCGGAAAGTTGCTTCGTCACCCAGTCGACCCTGTCGGCGGGCCTTCGCGAACTTGAAACCTTGCTCGGCACGACCCTGGTCGAGCGCACCCGCCGGGTTGTCCGCTTCACCCCGCTCGGCACCAGGATTGCCGACAAGGCGGTGCGCGTACTTCGTGAGAGCGAGGAGCTGTCCGACATGGCGCGAGCCGAGGCGCAGCCGCTGACCGGCGAGCTTCGGATGGGGGTCATCCCGACTATCGCCCCGTTCCTGTTGCCGACGATGCTCCCGGCCCTGCGTGAGCAATTCCCCCGCCTTCGGCTGTTCCTTCGCGAAGACACCAGCCAGGCAGCGTGCGAGGCGCTCCATCGCGGCCAGCTCGACTGCGTTTTGTTGGCGATGCCCTATGCCTGCGGCGAGGTGGATTGCGTCATATTGTTCGACGACGAGCTGCTGGTCGCCTTCCCGTTCGGCGAAGCGCCGTCGACCTCGTCGGTTGAGGCCGGCCAGATCGACGAGCGCCGGCTGTTGCTGCTCGAAGACGGCCATTGCCTCAAGGATCACGCGCTCGCCGCCTGCAACCGGCCCGAGATCCGCGCCGGTGCGACGATGATGGGCACCTCGCTCCACACTTTGGTGCAGATGGTCGACAATGGCCTCGGCCTGACCTTCATCCCGCAAATGGCGGTCGATGCCGGCTTGCTCGACGGAACTCGGATCGAGGCGCTTCCGCTCGAGGCCGAGCATGGCGCGCGGCAGATCGCCCTGGCCTGGCGCCGGTCGAGCCCGCGCGAGGAGGAGTTCCGCCTCCTCGCCACGAGCCTGAAAGAAATCGCCAGCCGTTAGGCCAGATCGAACCGATCGGCGTTCATCACCTTGGTCCAGACCGCGACGAAGTCCTTCACGAACTTCTCCTCATGGCCCTTCTCGGCATAGACTTCAGCGGTAGCGCGAAGCTGGCTGTTGGAGCCGAAGATGAGATCGGTGCGGGTGGCGTGCCATTTCTCCTGGCGGCCGCCGCGATCGTAGCCGATGAACAACTCGTCGCTGCTGGTGTCGACCACCTCCCAGATGGTGTCCATGTCGAGCAGATTGACGAAGAAGTCGTTGGTAAGCTGCCCGGGCCGCTCGGTCAGCGCGCCGTTCTTGCTCGCCCCGTGGTTCGCTCCGAGCACCCGCAACCCGCCGATCAACACCGTCATTTCGGGCACCGACAGGCCGAGCAGCGACGCCCGGTCGAGCAGCAGCTCTTCAGTTTTCACGCTATGCTTGGTCTCGAGATAATTGCGGAAGCCGTCTGCCTTGGGCTCCATCACCTCGAAGCTTGCCGCATCGGTCCAATCCTGGACCGCGTCTCCGCGCCCACCGGTGAATGGCACGGCGACAGCGAAACCGGCATCATTCGCCGCTTTCTCGACCGCCGCGGTCCCCGCCAGCACGATCGCGTCGGCCATCGACAGGGCGCCGCGCAGTTCCTCAATCTTGGCCAGCACCGCTGCCAGTTTCTCGGGCTCGTTGATCTTCCAGTCCTTTTGCGGGGCAAGACGGACGCGCGCGCCATTGGCGCCGCCACGGTGGTCAGACTGGCGATAGGTAGAGGCCGAGGCCCAGGCGGCCCTGACCAGATCGCCGACGCTCAGGCCGCTGCCGAGGATAGCGCTCTTGAACGCGGTCACATCGCCGTTTGACGGTGCGTTGCCCGCCGGGATCGGATCCTGCCAGATCAGGTCCTCCTGCGGCACTTCCGGACCCAAATACCGAACCTTGGGCCCCATGTCGCGATGGGTCAGCTTGAACCAGGCCCGCGCGAACGCGTCCTTGAACGCTTCATGATCGTCGCGGAACTGCTCTGAAATCTTGCGGAATTCCGGATCCATCTTGAGCGCCATGTCGGCGGTAGTCATCATCGTCGGCACTCGCTTCGACGAATCGTGCGCGGCCGGCGCGAGATCCTCTTCCTTCTGGTCGATCGGCTGCCACTGCTGCGCACCGGCGGGCGAGCGCACCAGCTCATAGTCGTAATCGAGCAGCAGCCGGAAATAATTCTCCGACCACTCGGTCGGCGTGTTGACCCACGCGCCTTCGATCCCGCTGGTGATGGTATGCGCACCGATCCCGGTTTCGAAGCTGCTCGTCCAGCCAAGCCCCTGAAGCGCCATGTCGGCGCCCTCGGGGGCATCGCCGACCAGGCTCGCGTCGCCCGCGCCATGCGCCTTGCCGAAGGTATGGCCGCCGGCGGTCAGCGCGACCGTTTCGGCATGGTCCATCGCCATTCGCTCGAAGGTGATCTTGATGTCGCGGGCCGACTGCAGCGGATCTGGGTTACCGCCCGGTCCCTCGGGATTGACGTAGATCAGCCCCATCTGGATCGCCGCCAGCGGATGCTCGAGGTCGAGCTCGCGGTCGGGCTGGATCCGGGTTTCGGTGGCTTCGACCCATTTCTCCTCGGCGCCCCAGTAAATATCGCGCTCGGCCTCGAACACGTCCCTGCGCCCGCCACCGAACCCGAACACCGGCCCGCCCATCGTCTCGATCGCGACATTGCCGGCGAGGATGAACAAATCGGCCCAGCTGATATGCCTGCCGTATTTTTGCTTGACCGGCCACAGCAGCCGCCGCGCCTTGTCTAGATTTCCATTGTCGGGCCAGCTGTTGAGCGGCGCAAAGCGCTGCTGCCCGCTATTGGCGCCGCCGCGCCCGTCGGCGGTGCGATAGGTGCCCGCCGCGTGCCACGCCATGCGAATGAAGAACGGGCCGTAATTGCCGTAATCCGCCGGCCACCATGGCTTGCTGTCAGTCATCAGCGCCGTGAGATCGGCTTTGAGCGAATCATAATCGAGCGCCAGAAACGCCTCCGCATAATCGAAATCCGCACCCATCGGGTCGGGTGATTTTCCGCCCTGGTGAAGGATCTCGAGCGGCAGCGCATCGGGCCACCAGTCCTTGTTGGTCCGTCCAATCAAGGAGCGCGCCTTCGATCCGCCCATCGGGCAGCCGCCTATATCGCCAGTCTTCGCGTCCATGATTCTTCTCCCGAGTGGTTTGTCTCCGACGCTACGCGCCCAGACTGATCGATGGAAACGACTAAACTTGGTCAGTGAAAGTCGAAGAATCGATCAGTCCATATGTTTGAGGCCGATCCTGAGATAATCCCAACCGGTCACCAGCGTCAGCGCGGCCGCGGCCCACAGGCTGATCAGCCCGACGACATGGACCCACGGCGCTTGTGGAAACGCCCCGCCGAGGATCAGGGCGCCAAGCGCGACCAGCTGAAAGGTGGTCTTCCATTTGGCCAGATTGCTGACCGGCATCGAGATGTTGAGCGGCGCCAGATATTCGCGCAGCCCCGAAACGAAAATCTCGCGCAGCAGGATGATCAGGGCGGCGATGATGTGCAGCCCCTCGATTTCGGGCACCGGATTGGCCTTGCGGCTGGAGATCAGCATCATCAGCACCGCGGCAACCATGATCTTGTCGGCGATCGGGTCGAGGAACTGGCCGAGCCGCGAGATCTGCCCCTGCGCGCGTGCCAGATAACCGTCGAAATAATCGGTGATCGCGACGATGCAGTACAACACGAAGGTGATCCCGTAATCGACCGGGCTTGGCCGCCACAGCAGGAACACCAGGATCGGGACCGCGAAGATTCGCGACAGGGTCAGGAGGTTGGGAACGGTCAGCATCGTCGCCCCCGCTTAGGGCCAATCATCCCGCCGGCGAAAGCCTAATCTTGCCGTTGGCGGGTGATGCTCTATGGCGGTCGCGGGTTTGGCTGGAGAGACGAGGCTTATGCAGAATTCGTTGCATCTGCTGCGCTCCCGTCGCTTCCTGCCAATTTTCACCACCCAGTTCCTCGGCGCGTTCAACGACAGCCTGTTCAAGCAGATGGTCGTCCTGTTCGTGACCTATCATCTGTTTTCGGACGCGACCCGCGAAACCCAGTTCAGCGCCATCGCGCAGGGCCTGTTCATCCTGCCCTTCTTCTTTCTGTCGGCCGCCGCCGGACAGCTCGCCGACGTGCGCGACAAGGCGCGGCTGATTCGGATCATCAAGGCGGCGGAGATCGTTATCATGATGGTCGGCGGTGCCGGCCTGTATTTCGCAAGCATTCCCCTGATGCTCACCGCGCTGCTTGCAATGGGCGTCCATTCGACCTTTTTCGGCCCGATCAAATACGCCATCCTGCCGCAACATCTCGGCCGCGACGAAGTGCTTGGCGGGACCGGCCTGGTCGAGGCGGGAACCTATCTCGCAATCCTCGGCGGGACGGTCGTCGCCGGCGCGCTCGCCGGCGCGCCGCGGACCGCCGCGCTGGCAGTGATCCTGCTCGCCGTGGCGGGATTGCTGACCGGCCGACAGGTCCCGCCGGCGCCGCCCCAAGCCGATTGCAGCCCGCCCGACTGGCATATCCTGCGCGCCTCGATCCGGCTGGTCAGCGCGACGATGCACATTCGCCGCCTGTTCCTCGCGATCTGCTCGATTAGCTTTTTCTGGACGATCGGGTCGGTGTTGATCATCATCTTCCCGCCGCTGGTCAAGAACGTGCTCGGCGCCGATCCGCAGGTCGCGAGCATGTTCATCGCCGTCTTCTCGGTCGGGATCGCGATCGGATCGGTGCTCGTCAACCGCCTGCTCAAGAGCCAGGTGTCGGCCCGGTTCGCGCCGGCATCGGTGCTCGCCATGGCCGTATTCGTGGTGATGTTCCACTTCGTCGTCCTTCACTGGTCGCACCACGCCAGCGGACAGCTGACCACGCTCGGCAATTTTGTCCACCAGCCCGGCGCGGCGCTGATGATCGTCGCGTTGCTCGGGATTGCGATCAGTGGGGGGATGTTCGTCGTCCCACTCTATGCTTTCCTGACGACGACCGTTGCGCGGTCGGAAACCGCGCGCACCGTGGCGGCCAACAATATCGTCAATTCAGGGGCGATGGTGATCGGCGCCGCAGTGTCGGTCGGACTGACCGCATTCGGCGTCGGGCCGACGGCGCAACTGGTGCTGGTCGCTGCGATGTGTCTGGTGTCGGCGTGGCTCGGCTGGAAGCTCCACCTCGCCTGCGATTGAGGCCAGGCCGGAGAGTTCGACTCTCAGGCCAGGTAAACGGTCATGAACAGCAACCCGCCGACGAAGGTCGCCAGGAACAGCCGCGCATCGTCGGCCAGCGACAGGCTCTGGGGTTGGCTTGGGTCCATTGCATACGTGAACTGCTGGCGACGGCCGAAGCTGAGCACTCTGATGCGCTGACGACCGGGGAACGAGATCATGGGAAAACCTTAATGCAATTTTTACCATGGTCTTCAACCTCTCATTAGGCATACGCGTTCCGCCTCTCGTGCCAATCTGGGACTGGCGCCGTCAGAAACGCATCGCTGTTGAGTGCTCAGTTTGTGGTCGAGCGCTTTGTCATCGCGCTCACCGGGGCTCGCTTGATCAATTGCTCGGCTTGGTCGGCGCCCATCGCTTTGCCGAAATACCAGCCCTGCCCCATCTGACAGCCGAGCGCGAGCACCGCTGCGTGAGTCGCCGCATCTTCGATTCCCTCGACGATCACCGGCACCTTGATCGCGCCCGCGAGCGCCGCCACCGCGCCGACGATCGCCGCGCTTTCCGGGTCGCGCCCGATCGAGGAGGTAAAGCTTCGGTCGATCTTGATCACGTCGAACGGTAGCGACCGCAGATGCGACAACGATGAGTATCCCGTCCCGAAATCGTCGAGCGCGAGCCGGATCCCCTGGTTCTTGAGGCTGGTCGCAATCGACCGCGCCAGTTCCAGATCGGTGAACAGCGAACTTTCGGTAATCTCCACCACCAGCCGCTCGGGCGCCACCCCCGCTTCGGTCAGCAGCCGAACAATCCGTTGGGCCAGCCACGGGTCGGACAATTGCATCGGCGAGATGTTGACCGACAGCGTCAATGCCGGGTCCCACTTGGCGACATCGGCCAGCGCCGCGCCAATTACTTGCTCGGATAGTCGAGCGATCAGCCCATGTTCCTCGGCGACGCCGATGAATACGTCGGGCAGGATGATCCCCGACAGCGGATGATTCCACCGCGCCAGCATCTCGAAACCGATGATCTCGCCCGTCCCCAGGTCCACTTGCGGCTCGAAATATGGCACGAACTGCTCATGCTCGAGTGCGACCCGGATCCCCTGCTCAATCTCGACCTGAGCGAGCAGCTTGCGCTCCATTCCCGCGTCGAACCACACTGGCCGCGCCGACCGACCGCTCGCCGCTTGTTCGAGAGCGATGTCCGCCCGACGCAGCAAGTCGGGCAAATGAGTTTCCGAATCCGCGACCGCAATCCCGGCATAAGCCCCCGCCTGGAGCATCTTGCCATCCACATCGAACGGGCTGGTAATGGCGCGCAGCATGTCGGCCGCGGTTCGTTCGGCATGGGATGGATCGGCGAGGTCGACTGGGAAAACGACCGCAAACTCATCGCCGTTTAACCGCGCTGCAATCGCGTCGTCGGGCAGGATGTTGACGATCGCCCCCGCGATATGGCGAAGCATCGAATCGCCGGTATCGTAACCGTGCCGCTCGTTGATCGACGTGAAGCGATGCATCCGGATCGAGGTCACCCCCCACCCGCTGCCGCGCGCCGCAAGCCGCTGCCGAAGCGCTTCGCCAAGATCGGCCAGTCCCTTGCGATTGTTGAGCCCGGTAACCACGTCGCTCGACGCGATATGCGCTGCTCTTTGCTCGGCATCGACCCGCTTCTCCTGCTCGTGCTGGAGGTCGGCAAGCCGCCGCCACCCGACCAGGATCAGCGCGACGTTGAGGGTCAATACGACCATCGTGAGGCGCACTCCGGGGCCAAGCTTCGTTCCCGCGTCGTGGATCGCCTGGTCGAAGAAATTGCTGCCGTTGACGATCAGCAGGATCATCGCCGCGATAAGGACCAATATAACGAGTGCGTCGGACCGCACGGCCCATTTGCCTCTTCGCCGGTCGACGGGCGGGGCATCGATACGCTTCAACCAGATCACGAGAGAGCGGTCTAAGGCGCGGACTTTAACAAATGCTCACAAATGGACCAATTGGTGCGGACGGCGGGACTTGAACCCGCACGCCCATTGGGCAGAAGATTTTAAGTCTCCAGCGTCTACCGGTTCCGCCACGTCCGCACGAACCCATCCGATAACGGATTATTCGCTGGTGACGTCACTTAAATTGAGGCGCTCGCGCATTTCCTTGCCGGGCTTGAAATAGGGTACGCGCTTGGCGTTGACGTCGACCGCTGCGCCGGTGCGCGGGTTGCGCCCGACCCGGGCGTCGCGCTGGCGGGACGAGAAGGCGCCGAAGCCGCGCAATTCGACTCGGCCGCCCTGGGCGAGTTGGTCGGTGATATTGTCGAACAATGCCGCGACCACGCTTTCGATCTCACGCTGGGTGAGATCGGGAAAGTCGTTGCACAGTTTCTGGACGAGTTCGGACCGAATCATCACTTGCCCCGCATTGAATGTCAGGCAACCCCCCGGCCGCCCTGATTGGTGAAGCTGTCAGCAAAAGCGTGAGAGTGCAAGCACTTCACGGCTTATTCGCGTAAGAGCGGTCGGCCGGCGATGCTCGAAGGCACCGCCGACCGGCTCAGACTTACTTGGTCTTGTCTTCCTTTTCCTTCAGCGCCGCGCCCAGGATGTCGCCCAGCGATGCGCCGCTGTCGGACGAACCGTATTGCGCAACCGCCTGCTTTTCCTCGGAGATCTGAAGCGCCTTGATCGAGAAGGTCGGCTTCTTCGACCGATCGACCCCAGTCACCAATGCATCGAACTTCTGCCCAACCTGGAACCGCTCGGGACGCTGTTCGTCGCGATCGCGGCCAAGGTCGGTACGCTTGATGAAGCCGGTCGCACCGTCGTCGCCGACCTGGACGTCGAGTCCGCCGTCGCGCACTTCGAGTACGGTGACGGTGACCGTCTCGCCCTTGTTCGATGCCGCACCGGTGGTGCCCGGCTTGGCCACGCCGCCTCGCTCGAGCTGCTTCATGCCAAGCGAGATACGCTCCTTCTCGACATCGACATCGAGCACGACCGCCTTGACGGTCTCGCCCTTGTGATGAAGCGCAAGGGCTTCCTCGCCCGACACGCCCCAGGCGATGTCCGACATGTGAACCATTCCGTCGACGTCGCCGTCGAGACCGATGAACAGGCCGAATTCGGTCGAATTCTTGACCTCGCCCTCGACTTCGGTGCCGACCGGATTCTTCTCGAAGAAGTCGTTCCACGGGTTCGACTGGGCCTGCTTGAGGCCGAGTGAAATGCGACGCTTCTCCTCGTCGACCTCGAGCACCTTGACCTCGACCTCTTGGCTGGTCGAAACGATCTTGCCAGGGTGGACGTTCTTCTTGGTCCAGCTCATTTCGCTGACATGAACCAGGCCTTCGATGCCCGGCTCAAGCTCGACGAACGCACCATATTCGGTGATATTGGTCACTCGGCCGGTGAACGTGCCGTCGACTACATATTTGGCTGCGGCGCCTTCCCAGGGATCGGCTTCGAGCTGCTTCATGCCCAGGCTAATGCGCTGGGTTTCGCGGTTGATGCGGACGATCTGGACCTTCACCGTGTCGCCGATGTTGATCACTTCGCTCGGATGCTGGACTCGCTTGTAGCTGATGTCGGTGACGTGGAGCAGGCCGTCGATCCCGCCAAGGTCGACGAACGCGCCATAATCGGTGATGTTCTTGACGATGCCCTCGATCACCTGGCCTTCGGCGAGGCTCTGGATCAGGCCCGAGCGCTGCTCGGCGCGGGTTTCTTCCAGGATCGCGCGACGCGACACGACGATGTTGCCGCGGCGACGGTCCATCTTCAAAATCTGGAACGGCTGGGCGATATCCATCAGCGGGGTGACATCGCGCACCGGGCGGATGTCGACCTGGCTGCCGGGAAGGAAGGCCACGGCACCGCCGAGGTCGACGGTGAAGCCGCCCTTGACCCGGCCGAAAATCACGCCGTCGACGCGCTCGCCCTTGTCATATTCCTTCTCCAGCTTGTCCCACGCGGCTTCGCGGCGGGCGCGGTCGCGGCTGAGCATCGCTTCGCCAGCGGCATTTTCGACGCGGTCGACATAGACCTCGACCTCGTCGCCGACCTTGAGCTCGGCCTTCTGCCCGGGCATCGCGAATTCGCGTAGCGGAACGCGGCCTTCGCTCTTGAGCCCGACGTCGATGACGGCGAGGTCGTTTTCGATGCCGGTGACGATACCTTTAACGACCTTGCCTTCGAAGGTCTCGTTTTCGCCGCCAAGTGATTCATTGAGAAGTGCCGCGAAATCGTCGCGGCTCGGAAATGCCGTTGTGGCCATAAAATGTGGTGCTTCCAGTAAGTAGCGTTTCGGCCGCTGGCCGGACCAACATGGTCGGCTTCCGTCGAGCGGACTTTGGTGAAACCCTTGCCGCCACGCAGACCCCGTGCCGGCGCAGCACCTGACAGAAATGGCTTGGAAGCGGCATCATCTCGACCAAGCGCCGCGACCAGCGAAGGGCCAAAGCCCCCGCATTCCCAACGCTCGCCAAAAGACGGGCCGCCTACGAGCCACACCCGCCAGACGGAGGCGCGCATAGCCCAAAGGCCCCTTAAGAGCAAGGAGAGGGCCGGGCTTTGCAGGGCCTTGCCGACTCGCTAGCACTCCGGCCCATGAAGGCACTCCGCGATCCCGGGCAGATATTGCACGACGGGCTGGCCGCGATCCGCGTCCAGTATCAATTGCCGCAAAGTTTCCCGCCCGAAGTGCTGGCCGAGGCCGAGGCTGCGGTGAATCGCCCACTCGACGACCACATCGACCGCACCGACATGCCGTTCGTCACCCTCGATCCGGGCTCGAGCCGCGATCTCGACCAGGCATTTTCGATCGAGGTTCGCGGTCCGAGCATCATCTGCCACTATGCCATCGCCGACGTCGCCTGGTTCGTCGATGACGGCGGGGCGATGGACCTCGAGGCGTGGCAACGCGGGACCTCGCAATATCTTCCCGATGGCAAGGTAAGCCTTTATCCCCAGATACTTAGTGAAGGCGCGGCAAGCCTGCTTCCCAATGTCGTGCGCCCCGCGATCCTGTTCTCGACCAGCATCGCCCCCGATGGTTCGCCGACCCTCGAGAGCGTCGAACGGGTCAAGATCCAAAGCCGAAAAAAGCTCGCCTACGAAACCGTTGCTCCATCCGACTTGCCGCCGGGATTCGACGAACTCGAGACCCGCATCGCCGCCGCCGAGGCGAGGCGCGGCGCCAGCCGTTCCGACCCGCCCGAGCAGGAAGTGATCGAGCATGACGGCCACTTCGACCTCCGCCTCAGCCCGCAGCTACCCGCCGAGCAAAACAACGCCGCACTGTCGCTGGCCAGCAACCTCGCGGTCGCCGATGCATTGCTCAAGCATCATACCGGCCTGTTCCGGGTGATGCCCGAGCCAGAAGGCTGGGCGCTCAAGCGGCTGCGCAATACGGCCAAGGCGATGGGCATCGACTGGCCCAAGGGCCGCGAGGTGCCCGAGATGGAGCGGATGCTCGATCCGTCGGACAAGCATCAGGCGGCGCTGCTGCTCGCTATCCGCCACGCCAGCCCCGGCGCGAGCTACCAGCCGTATCAGCCGGGCGTTACGCCGTGGCACGCGGCAATGGCGGCGACTTACGCCCACGCCACCGCTCCCCTGCGCCGCCTTGCCGATCGTTACGTGGTCATGGCGACCCGTGCCGTCGCCAACGGCAAGCCGGTGCCGCAATCGATCCTCGACGCCTTCGCCCGACTGCCCAAGACAATGGCGCGCGCCGATGCGCTGGGCGGCAACCTTCAACGAGCAGTGATCGACCTCGCCGAAGCAGTGGTTCTCAAGGACCGGGTCGGCGAGACTTTCACCGCGGTGGTCACCGACGTCGACCAGCGCGGCCCGCGGATCCAGTTGTGCGGCATTCCGGTGGTAAGCCGGTTAAAGGATGCCGACGTCGCGGCCGGCGACACCATCAAGGTGCGGCTTGACCTGGCCGATCCCGAGACCCGCAAACTCAGCTTTTCAATTGTCGCAAACTGAGGTGACGAGGCTGGGCAAGCGCGATAACCTCCGCTCCATGAAACGCCATCGTCCAGCCTTGTTCGTCGCCCTCGGGATCCTCGGCGCCGCGATTGCTTACACCTGCGCCGGCCCAGTCGAGAGCCCGACCTGGGACATCGCCAAGAGCGGCTTCGACCCCTATGGTTCGGGCGCGATCCTGTCCCCAGCCAACGACACTCGCGCCAATTTGCTGCTGCTTCTCGCCGACCGGCAGGGCGTTGAGATGAAAGCCGCCAATGCCGAGCCGAGCAAGCTTCCGCTGGTGATGATGCCGTGGCGAGTGATGGCGGCCCAAGCAGTCCCGGGAAACGACGACGACGGAGACAGCAGCGAGGGCTCGCGCTGCCAGACCCGGATCAGCGGCGCGAAGGCGTTCAACGCCGGACTTTCGAACAGCCGGGCAAGCGCCACGGAGAAAGCAGCGCTGGCCGCAGCCCGCGAGGCGATGCCCGCTGACTGCAACAAAGGCGAAGTCGCCGTTGCCGATGTCACGACCTCGACGCCGACTGGCCGCGCCTATGCAAGCTACTTGCGCGCGGCAGCGGACTTTTACGCTGGCCAGTTCGAACAGGCCAAGCCGCCGTTCGAGATGTTGGCATCGAGCGACGACCCGTGGCTCAAGGAGACGGCCCGCTACATGATCGGCCGCAACTTGCTCAACAAGGCGATCGACGCTTCGATCGGCGAATATGGCGAGCTTGTTGAACCGGCCAAGCGCGACGCCGCCGATGCCCGCGCGGCGCGGACGGCCTTTGCCGCCTACCTGAAAGCCTATCCCAATGGCGCTTATGCGATCTCCGCCCGCGGCCTGATGCGCCGGGTGGATTGGCTTGCCGGCGACGGCGCTGCGCTCGCCGCAGATTATGGAGCGATCGTCGGCGCGGTTCGCGGCGCGGCGGAGGCCACCAGGTTGATCAACGAGATCGACTATAAGCTTGGCACCGACAATCCCGGCGCACGAACGACCAATCCGCTGCTGCTCGCAGTACAGGATTTGCAGCGGATGCGCAGCACGGAGGTCGGCGATTACGTTGGCGAAACTCCTGAGGAGCCCGCCAGGATCGGCAAGGCCGAACTTGACTCGCAAGCCCAGGCATTCCGGAGCGAGCCAGCGCTCTACGGCTACTTGCAGGCGGCGCATGCCTTCTGGGTGCGTAAAGATCCACGCGCGGCACTGGCGCAGATTCCGGACGCGTCGCACCAGCACCACTTCACTTACCTTGAGTTCAGCCGCCAGATGCTTCGCGGCATGGCGCTCGACGCCGCCAAGGATCGCGATGCGCGCGGCTTCTGGCTGAGCCTGTTCCCAGGCGCGACCCAGGCGTACCAGAATGGCGCGGTGCAGCTGGCGCTGGCCGGTCACGACGAAGCGAGCGGCAATGTCGCGGCAGTGTTCGCCGCCGGATCGCCGGTGACGCATGTCGTGATGCGCGACCTGTTGCTAGAATTCACCGCCGGTCCTGCTCTCCTTCGCCAGCAGGTGAACAACGGCCAAAGCGACCATGAGAAGAAAGTCGCGCTGTACATCTTGCTGGCAAAGGAATTGCAGCGCGGCTTCTATCGCGATTTCGTCGCCGATTCGGCCGACATCCCGGCCTCTGCGAAGGAGGATTATTATTCATGGTCGGCGCAATATTACACCGCCACTTACAATGACCGATTAGGCAATCCGCCGCTCGACGCTTTCCGCGCCAAGCCCGATGCAGCCACCAGGTGCGAGCCGATCCGCGACGTCGCGCTTGCACTGGCGAGCGACCCTGGCGCGCCGCGGTCGATGCTGTGTCTGGCCGAATTCCTCCGCGTCCAGGCGTTCGACCGGTTCGAGTTCGACAAGGCGCCCGAATGGAGCGGACTTGGCCGCGGGCCCGGCCAGTTCCCCGGCAAACCCTATGTCCGGATGGCAACCTATCGATCCGTCATCGCAAGCCCGCGCTCGAGCGCCGACGACAAGGCCTTTGCGCTCAACCGGATGGTCCGTTGCTACGCGCCGGCGGGCAGCAGCAGTTGTGGCGGACCCGAGGATGACAAGGCAGTGCGTAAAGCTTGGTACGCCCGGCTGAAGCGCGAATATCCATCGTCGCCCTGGGCAGAGGATCTGGGATATTACTGGTAGGATGCGGTGCGGGATCGCGGCACTCGCGCTGTTGCTCGAAGCTTGCAATCCGCATGTTCCCGGCCGGGTCGACGTTCGCGACTACAACAGCTTTTGGCTGTGGGCAGGGAGCGATCCGCCGCCCGGGCAAGCTCCGCACGAGCTGTATTTGCTCGACGGCGAGCGGCTGGAACGCGGACATGGCGGTTATGAGCCGAGGCGGGCCGGCACACCGCATTTGCCCAAGACCGATTTGTGGCTGGTGGTCCGGACCGACACAATGGACTGGCCCGCCGGGGCGATCGACGATCTGATCACCCGTGCCGATCGCTGGGCCAAGGCTGGTAATCGCGTGGCGGGGATCCAGCTCGATTTCGACGCGCGCACTCGCCATCTCGACCGCTATGCGGCGTTTCTGAGTAGAGTTCGGGCGCGCCTTCCCCGCCGCTACAAATTGTCGATCACCGGGCTGATGGACTGGAGCGCCAACGGAGACCCAAAGGCGCTCGCGGCGCTTGCCGGGACGGTCGATGAAGTTGTTATCCAAACCTACCAGGGCCGCTCGACCATTCCCGGCTATGACGCTTACTTCAAGCGGATGCGCGGCTTCCCGATCTCGTTCAAGGTCGGGCTGGTCGAGGGCGGGCAATGGTTCGAACCGGCGGCGCTGTCGGCCCAGCCCAAGTTCCGGGGTTACGTGGTCTTCCTGGCCGCCAACCGCTGATCGACCAGCGTCACTGCGGCAGCGATCGCTTGGTCGACGTCCATCTCGCTGGTGTCGAGCGTGAAAGCATCGTCGGCCTTCAACAACGGCGCCGCCTCGCGCCCCGCATCGCGCTCGTCGCGGGCGCGGATGTCGCCGAGGATTTCCTCGTAATGCGCGTTCAAGCCGCGCCCGGTCAGTTCGGCCAGGCGTCGCCTGGCTCGGACCTCTGGCGCCGCTGTGACGAACAGTTTCACCGTCGAGCCGGGCGCGATCACCGAGCCGATGTCGCGGCCGTCGAGCACCGCTCCCCCGTCTTGCGCCGCGAACGCCCGCTGGCGCTCGAGCAGATGCGCCCGAACCGCCGAATAGACCGAAATCCGCGATGCGTAGGATCCAACCACCTCGCTCCGCAGCTCCTCATCCTCGAACGACACCGCACTCAAATCGCAGGCGCGAACGGCTTCCAATTCATTGCCCGGGTCTCCACCGAAGCGAAACAGGTTGAGCGCCACCGCTCGATAGAGCAGCCCAGTGTCCATGTGCGGCAGGCCGAAATGCCGGGCGAGCGCCCGGGCGATGGTCCCCTTGCCGCTCGCCGCCGGGCCGTCGACGGCGATGATTAAGGGCGTGTCAGAGGAAGCGGGACTGGTCACGATGCCCCGCGCTTTGACAGTCGGGTGTGGCTATGGCAATGCCCCCGCCGCGTGCTTACCAGCCTTCGCGGCGAGGAAGCGTTCACACAATTTAGCTGACTGGAGTTTTCAATGGTGAAGCCCGAATGGGGCACCAAGCGCACTTGTCCCAAATGCGCGACCCGTTTCTACGATCTTGGCAAGGACGACCCGGTGGGCTGCATCGAATGCGGCGCGACCTTTGTTCCCGAGCCGGTGCTGAAGTCGAAGCAGCCGATGCCGTTTGAAGTCGCGGCGCCCGCCACCGACAAGCCCGAAGCGGCCGACGCCGATCTCGGCGCGGAGGATCTGGCGCCCGATGAGGACGAGGAGCCCTCGGCCGACGACGAAGTCGATCTGGCGACCGGCGAAGACGATCTGGTCGTCACCAAGGGCGACAATGATGAAGAACATTAAGCGATAGCGGCGGGGCGATGATTTCAGGTTTGCAGCCTGGCCGATCATCGCCTAATGGCCGCTTCCGGTAAATCGGGGCCGTAGCTCAGCTGGGAGAGCGCTGCAATGGCATTGCAGAGGTCAGGGGTTCGATCCCCCTCGGCTCCACCACCGACTTGAAAAGGCGCCCCGCGAGGCGTCTTTTTTATTGCTCGTTGATCAGTTCGTCGATCGCCTTGGCGATGTCGCGAAGCGCCCGGCTCGGATCGTTCCAGCTGTCGGGGAGCGGGCTCTGCCGGTCGGGTAGTTGGGGCGGAGGCGGGCGGCGCGGTTGGAACGGGAGGTCGGGGCCGCGACGATGGTCGATCGCCACCGCGCTGGCCATGAAGCTGCGCCACAATATCGCCGGCGCGGTGCCGCCGGTCATCTTGCCCAGCGACTTTTCATCGTCGCGCCCGATCCACACCCCGACCACCAGGTCGCCGGCAAAGCCGATGAACAGGGCGTCGCGATTATTCTGCGTAGTGCCGGTCTTGCCGAAGGTCGGGATGCCGAGGGCGGCGCGACGGCCGGTACCTTCATTGGCCGCCGACCATAAAAGGCCGAGCATCGGCGCCCAGTCGCGATCCCGCGCGAGCGTCCCTCCATGGGTCGAGAAGAAGCTGCCGATGCCATTATCGATTTCGGACTGGGGAAGGCCATGCCCGCGCACCGGATAGCGGCCGCTGGCGATGGCGGCATAGGCCGAGGTTAGCTCGAGCAAACTCACTCCCGCGGTGCCGAGCGCGACGCTGGGCGAATTGGGCAAGGGCGAGGATATGCCAAGCTCGCGCGCGGCGCGAAGCACGTTAGCCCGGCCAACCCGCTCGGACAATCGCACCGCGGCGGCGTTGCTCGACCGGGCGAAGGCTTCGCGCAGGCTGATCGAACCGCGATAGACGCCGTCGCTATTGGCCGGCGACCAGCCGCCAACGGTGATCGGCTTGTCCTCGATCATGTCATCGGGCGAGTAACCGGCGCGCATCGCGGCGAGGTAGACGAACAATTTGAACGCCGACCCCGCTTGGCGGCGGGCCTGGGTCGCGCGGTTGAACGGACTTGCCTGGTAACTTCGCCCCCCGACCATCGCCACCACCCGGCCATCGGGGCGCATCGCGACCAGCGCCGCCTGGGCATCGCCGATCGGGGCATTGGCGATGGCGCGCACCGCCAGCCGCTGGAGATCGGCATCGAGCGTGGTTGACACCTTGACCTCACCATAATGGGCTTCGAACGCCTTTTGCGCGGCTGGGGCGACCCAATCGGCGAAATAGGTGCCGGTCGGCACCTTGCCCGACTGCGGGACCGGAACAGCGGAGATCGCCGCGCGCGCCCGGGTGACACTGATGACGTGGGTGTCAGCCATTTCCTGGAGCACCAGCCGGCTTCGTTTCTGGGCGCCGGCCAAATTATGGGTCGGCGCGAGGCGTGACGGTGCCTGGACCAGCCCGGCGAGCATCGCCGACTGGGCGAGCGACAGGTCTTCGGGTTGGCGATCGAAATAATGCCGCGCCGCGGCGCGCAGGCCATAGACACCGTCGCCGAAATAGACCGACGACAGGTAACGCGAGAGGATTTCGTCCTTGGTCAGCCAGGCCTCGAGCCAGAAAGCGATAATCACTTCCTGCGCCTTGCGTTTGAACGAGCGATCGGAGGACAGGAAGCTGGTCTTGGCGAGTTGCTGGGTGATCGTGCTTCCGCCCTGCCGAACACCGCCGGCGGTGGCGTTGGCGATCATCGCCCGGCCAATCGCTCGCGGGTCGATCCCCCAGTGGCGGCGGAACCGGCGATCCTCGATCGCGATGAACGCTGCGGGGGTCAGCGGGTTGAGCCTGGCGACCACGACCGGCTCATCCTTGATCGCGCCACGCCGGGCGATGGGAATGCCTTCTTGAGACAACAACAATATTGCCGGATCGTCGAGCGGCTCGAGCGCGCGGCCGAGCGGGGCGGTGATCACCAGCCACAGCAAGGTGATCAGCAGCAACGCCGCGATTGCGTAGGCGATGTAGCGCCAGCGGCGACGTCGAACCGGATACTGCGGCGGTTTCCCAGACGGGTCTTTCACGACCGGCTCGAACACCGGCGGGGCGAACGGATCGGGGAGTTCTTCGATGTTGCGGCCGTCTCGCTGCCAGAGAGTATCGCCGTCGCCCATAAGCCCTTTCCAGCGCCGTCACTGCCTTAGTCCAGTAAAACAGTCCGTCGCAGATATCCAGACGCTTGATGAACCCCGCGAGAACGCTAGACCAAGCGTCATGCTTCGCTTGATCCTCATGGCCGCGACGGCGATCGCGCTGGGCGGGTGCAAGCCGACCGACGACCAGGCACTGTCGGTGATCGTCATCGGCGGCGATATGCCGCAGCTCGCCGACCCGGCCGAGGGACCATTGAGCGGCCCGCGCCAGGTGATGATGCAAAATGTCGCACAGGGGCTGGTGCGGTTCGACGCGCGCGGCCAGATCGAGCCCGGGCTGGCCGAACGCTGGAACGTCAGCGACGACGGGCTCAGCTACGTATTCCGGATCACTTCGGAGAAATGGCGCGACGGGCGCTCGGTGCAGGCGCGCGACGTCGCCCGCATGCTGACCCGCCAGCTTCGCCCGGCAAGCCGCAACCCGGCCAAGGACACGCTTGGCGCGGTCGAGGAAGTGGTGGCGATGACCGACCGGGTGATCGAGATCCGCCTGACCGCGCCGCGCCCCAATCTGCTGCAATTGCTCGCCCAGCCCGAATTCGCTTTGACCCGCGAGGGGCTCGGCACCGGTCCGTTTCAGCCCGAGGTCCGAGCCGCGGCCAGGGGCGCGGTGCCGCTGCTTTACGTCGAGCGGGTCGTCGACGGCCCCGATCGACGCGACCTGGTTGACCTTGGCGCCGCCCCGGCCAAGCGCGCCATCGCCGCATTCGCCGCGGGCAAGGCCGATCTGGTGCTCGGCGGGACTTTCGCCGATCTGCCATTTGTTCGACAGGCGAGGATCGCGGGGTCGGCGGTGCGGTTCGACCCGGTCGCCGGACTGTTCGGGCTGGTCCCGACGCGGCGCACCGGTCCGCTGGTCAATCCGGCGCTGCGCAGCCTGCTCAACCAGGCAATCGACCGCGATGCCCTGGTAGCGGCGCTGGCGGTGCCCGGACTGGTCCCGCGATCGACCCTGCTCCAGTCGGGGCTCGAGGGCCTTGGCGCACCCGCCCAGCCGGACTGGGCCGCGCAGCCGCTTCCCGATCGGCGGCAACGCCTGGCGGCCGAGGCGCGCGCCATCGCCGGCAATGGCGCGCCGATCACGCTGGCCATCGCGCTTCCCGACGGGCCCGGCGCAACCATCCTGTTCGACCGGCTGGCGGCCGACTGGGGCGCGATCGGGATCATCCTGGTCCGGCCCTCGCCCGACCGAGTCGCCGACTTGAGGCTGATCGACGCGGTCGCCCCGTCGGCTTCCCCTGCATGGTTCGTCCGCTCGCTGCGCTGCACCATCGTCCCTTTGTGCTCAAGCGAAGCCGACGCAGCGATGGATTCGGCCCGGACCGCGATCGTCGCCGATCAGCGCGCCGCCTTCATCATCGAGGCCAACCGGCAGATCGAGCAACAGACCTTGTTCATGCCTCTGGCCGCGCCGGTGCGCTGGTCATTGGTGGGTAATCGGGTCCAGGGATTTGCCGAGAACATCGTCGCCCGTCATCCGTTGACGCGCCTAAGCGATCGATTGAGTCGCGACGGTCAGTAGAAAGCCCGAACAACATGCAAATCAACGACAGCGACCGCCGCCCCTTCCCAGCGCTGAGCAGCGACCCGCAATCGGTCCGCACCCGGATCGAGGGACTCGAACGGGTGATGGAAAATCTGTTCCGCATTCCCGGCCTCAATCGCGGCGTCGGCCTCGATGTGGTGCTCGATTTCGTTCCGGTGGTCGGGCCGACCGCGGCGGCGGTGCTCGGCGCCTATCTGGCGTGGGAAGCGCGCAACCTCGGCATGCCCAAGAGCGCGGTGGCGAGGATGGCGGGCAATATCGGGTTCGACTGGCTGCTCGGGCTGATCCCGTTCGTCGGCGCGGTGCCCGATTTCTTCTTCCGCTCGAACACTCGCAACCTCAAGATCATCAAACGCCACCTCGACAAGCATCATCCGGGGACGGCGACTATGACCATTCCGGCCAGGCCTGTCCTGTGATTGGGCATTTGACCAAGTTCGCGCTGGCGGTCGGCCTGTTCCTTTCCCAGGCGGCTCTGGCCGCGCCCGACCTGAAGACGATGACCGGCGTCTGGCGCGGCACGATCGGCGATTTGCCCATTCAAGCCTGCTACGACGCAGGCGAATATTCGAATGACGGCAAATATTTCTACCAGCGACGGCTAAGCACGATCCCGTTGCGCGCAGACGAGAAAGTGCCGGGCGAGGTGACTGAAGGCTGGGCAGATTCGAAGGGCGTCGCGCGCTGGCGGATTGCGGCGATTACAAAAGACCGGGTTGAAGGCGTCTGGACAGGCAATGGCCGAACGCTTCCGATCAGCCTCGCCCGCGTGCCGTACGCCAAGACCGAGGAATTCGACACTGCCTGCAGCAGCCTGGTTTTTGTCCAGCCGATGTTGGACGCAACGCGGATCGTGAAGATTGCCGCCCGAGTCCACGCCGTTCCCATCGAGAAATGGACGCTGGCGTATCCCGACAAGAGCATTTCCGTCGAAAGCTTCCAGTTGCGCGGGACCGGCCCGGCCGTCGCAGCCATCAACCGACGCCTCCGCAAGCCGTTCGACAAGTCGGACGAGGGCTGGACATGGTGCCTTCGCACTGCGGGCGCTTGGGGCGGCGATTATCATGACGAGGTTGAGGCACGACTGGTCACCACGCATTGGCTGTCGGTGATGTCAAGTAACGACAGCTTTTGCGGCGGCGCGCATCCGAACAACAGCAACCAGCCGATGCTGTTCGATCGCCAGAGCGGGAAGCTGGTCGATCTCTACACCTGGTTCGGCAGCGCCTCTTCAAACCGGGAGAAGGTGGAAGGCTATCCGGAAACAATCGACAGCCTGAAGGGAAGACTGCTCGATCTTGTCGTGAAATTTCATCCGCGCACCGGTGACAAGGACGACGACTGCGGGGATGCGGTCAAGTCCGCATCAAGCTGGTCATTGGAATTGAAAGCCGAAGGGGTCAGTTTCACGCCGGATCTGACCAGGGCAGTCATGGCGTGCGGCGACGAGGTTGTGTTGCCGTGGGCCAAGCTGCAGCCTTTCCTGAGCCCGGTCGGCAAGCGCGAAGTTGCGGCACTGCTCGCCGACCGGCGGTAAGCGCAATTTAGCCGCGCTAACGCCCGCGCGACTCCCACACATGCTCGCCATCGACCTCGTCGGCGATCGGTCGGCCAGAACGATCGGTGCTGGGACGATAACGGAAACGCTGCTGGATCAGGCGGCAGGTCAGCTGGTCGAGCTGCAGTGAGCCGCTCGACCGAGTCACCGCGCAGCGCCCGACCCGGCCGCTCGGCTCGACCGTGAACAATATCCCGACGCGCCCGCCGACCCCCGCCTCTCGCAAGTCGCGCGGATAATCGCGGGACGTGATTTCACCGGCGACCTGAACCAGATCGCTCCCGCCTTCACCGTCGCCGTCGCCGTCACCATTGCCGCCGGTACCGCCCCCCGCCCCGCTGCCGGTCGCGGTGCCGATACCCGCGCCACCGCCGGGCGCAGGGGCGGTCGTGACGGGGGCGCGGGTGACGGTAGGCGCGACAGTCTTGAGCTTGGCCGGTCCCTGCGGGCCGCCCTTGGGCGCGGGTACCGCCAGCGCGGCAGCGGCGGCGCGGGATTTAGCCTGCCGCGGCTGGTGCACCACCAGCGGTGGCGGAGGCACCGGGGGCAGCGACAGTTGAATCAATTGGGTCAGCGGCGAATCGACGGGGAGAATTTGCACCGCCAGCCCGCGCACCAGCGCAAGCCCGATGGCGATATGCACGAGGATTGCCGCGATGATCGACGGCAGACGCTCGTCGCCCCGCGCCATCGGATGATGACGCGGGGCGATATTCATCGACGTTGAGCCGATGACGTTGGACTTAGCGGCAGCGACGACGGGCGGTCAGCGAGCGATCGATCGCCTTGCCGGCAACAACACCCGCAACCGCGCCGGCGCCAATGCCGAGCAGGCCGTGGCCAAGCACCTGATTGCCAACCACCGCGCCACCGACACCACCGGCAATCGCGCCGGTCGTGGCCGACGAATGGCGGCAATAATGGTGGTTGTAAGCCGTGCGGCCATAATAATGCTTGCGATGGTGGCGGGCCTCGGCCGGGACGGCCATCGCGGTCATCGCAGTTGCGCTGATCGCGGTCGCCATCATGAATTTCGAGAGAATGATACGCATTGGGAATTCCTGTCATCTTGCCATTGGTTCGGATACTCAACGTTCTCTGCCGCCGCGGGTTGCGCTGACATGAATTTCGTATCGAATTAACCCTGGGCCGTTGCTTAACGACGATGAGGCGATGCCCCCGGCTGCCATCATCCGGCAGATTGCTCCGGGCGCGTGCAATAGAGGGTTCGGTGCGTTAGAGTGCCAGATCGAGGAAGCGAGGCGAAATGCATCAGCGAGCGATATTTTGGGTTGCCGCGGCTTTGTTGTCGACGCGAGCGATCGCCGCCGACCCGCCGCGCGCACCGATCGCCGACGAGCATCGGCTGAGCGATGCCGAAGTTCGGAAAATTCTCGATAGCGCGGCGCTCAAGCGGGACAAGACGCCGGCCGCTGCACCGCTGGCCCAGGCACCCAAGGCTCCTGCCCGCCCGATCGAAGGCGAAGCCGGAGTCGCGATCGGCACCGGCGGCTATCGCGAGGCGTTCGGCACGGCGGTCGTCCCGCTCGGCCAGGACGGCACCGCGATCATCTCGTTCGATTCGGTTGAGTCCAACCGGGGACGGGCGCGTCGGCGGCGTTAGGGAACACCTGCTCGCCGAACCAGATTAGATCGCGTTTCCTGAACGGCGGTTCACCTAAGTTGGGAAATGGTAAGTCGGCGGCAACTGGCGGCGAAGGCCGGATCGGCTAGGCAGTAGGTCCGCTTAAAAACCAACCGAAGGAAATCTTCATGACCAGGATCCACACCGCTGCTGTCACGCTGTTTGCCGCGGGACTACTCGCTGCTTCCGCCGCTCAGGCGAAGCCGCCGGTCGCCAAGATCAGCATGGCCGCTGCCCGGGCGATCGCGCTCAAGGCCGCGCCAGGCAAATTGATCAGCGGCGAATATGAGAATGAGGGTGGCGGCTGGCGCTATTCGTTCGATATCCAGCAGAAGGGCAATGTGCAGGAAATTGGCGTCAATGCAATGACCGGCAAGATCGTCGAGAACAAGTCCGAGGGGAAAGTCGATCACGACTAAGCCCAGCCAAGTTCGATGAGGATTCTCCTCGCCGAAGATGACAATGAAACGGCCGAGTTCGTTGCCCGCGGGCTGGACGAGCTCGGCCATAATGTCGTCCGCGCCGACACCGGGATCGATGGACTTCATCTCGCGACTACCGAACAGTTCGACCTCATCCTGCTCGACCGAATGATGCCCGACATGGACGGGATCGCAGTGACCCGGCGACTGCGTGCGGCGAAGATCGACGTGCCGGTGCTGATCCTGACCGCGCTCGGCCGGATCGAGGACCGTGTCGAAGGGCTGGAGGCGGGAGCCGACGATTATCTGGTCAAACCGTTCGCATTCTCCGAGCTTGCCGCGAGGATCAACGCACTCGTCCGGCGCGGTCCGATCAATGCGCCGGCCACCCGGCATGAATGCGGCGGGCTGTCGATGGACCTGCTTCGACGCGAGGTTCGGCGCGATGGAAAGACGATTCCGCTACAGCCGCGCGAGTTCCGCTTGCTTGAGGAATTGCTGCGTAACGCCGAGCGGGCGGTGACCCGGACGATGCTGCTGGAACGGGTGTGGGGTTTCCATTTCGATCCCCAGACCAATATCGTCGAGACCCACATCAGCCGCTTGCGCTCTAAGCTCAATGAGGGTGACAGGCCCGACCTGATCGAAACGCTGCGCGGCGTGGGCTATCGGATGCGGCCGGTTGAACCGGTTTAGGAATAGCGCCGCTTACCGCATCGCGTTCGTCTATTCGGCGGCGATCGCGGTTGGGATCGCCTTGCTCGGAGTGATCGTGTTCTGGGCGATGCACGTCGCCTTTACTCGCCAGATCGACGCGATGATTCAGGGTGAAGCCGACACGATGATCCTCGAATATCGCTCGGGCGGGCCGAACGAGCTTGCCGCCGCGATCAGCGAGCGCGAACGACTGAGCAGCGCGGCGCAGCTTTATTATGCGGTGTTCCTGCCGGATGGCCGTCGCTCGATGGGTTCGCTCGACACACGCCGGCCGGCGCCGGGCTGGCAGAACATCGATTTCACCGACCTGGATGACGGACCAGACACCGCCCGGGCTCTGGCCGTCGATTTGCCCGACCATCGCCGGCTGGTGATCGCCGCCGACCGCGAATGGATCGAGCAGATCGACCAAAGCGTGCTGCTTATCTTCATCGCCGGCTTCATCGCGGTGATCGCGCTGGGGATCGGCGGAGCGTTGCTGCTAGGGGGGTATTTGCGGCGTCGGCTGACGGCCATCGGCAGCGCCGCGGAGGGGATCATCGAGGGCGATTTCAGCCGGCGGATGCCGATCAGCGAGCGCCAGGATGAATTCGACCAGCTCGCTCGCGTGCTCAATTCGATGCTGGAGATGATCCAGCGCTTGCTCGACAATTTGCGCCAAGTGTCGAGCGACGTGGCGCATGATCTGCGCACCCCCCTTACCCGGCTGCGCAACGCGCTCGAGCAAAGCGCGCGCGCGCCCGACGACCTGAATTCGCAGCGCAAGGTGATCGAAGACGGGATCAATCGGGTCGATGACACCTTGTCGCTGTTTGCGGCGATCCTGCGCATTTCCGAAGTCGAAAGCGGGCAAATCCGCCGGCTGTTCGCGCCGTTCGATCTGAGCGCGCTGATCACCGATCTGGCGGAAAGTTATGCGCCGGCGGTGCTGGAGGGGGGCCGAACGCTGGACTGGTCGGTCGAGCCCGGCCTGATCGTCACTGGCGACCGCGAGCTTATCGCCCAGGCGGTCACCAATCTGCTGGAAAATGCACAGCGCCACACGCCCGCCGGAACCGCCATCCATATCGGGTTAGCGCGGGCGGGAAAGAATGCGCGAATTCACCTGGCGGACAGCGGGCCGGGCGTTTCGGCCGACGATCGCGCGATCATCACCCGGCGCTTCATCCGCCTCGAGCACAGCCGATCGACGGCCGGACATGGGCTTGGCCTGAACCTCGTCGCAGCGATCGTCGGACTGCATCGAGGCGAGCTTGAGTTTGGCAACAATCAGCCAGGCCTCGTGGTCGACATCACGCTTCCCGCACAAGCCGACTAGGCGCGATTGCCCCAACATTGGGGAAAATCAATGTTGGGGCAATCGCGCCCCAATGCTCGCGAGTTTAGGCTCTCGCACCAGCGACAGCGCGCTCGAATGGCGGTGGTGTCCGGGCCGGAGAGCGAGATGCTGACCAAGCGATATTTCGAAAAGGAGTTCGAGCGATCGTCCGTGATGCGCGCGCTCTCCATCTTGTGGGCCGACCGCCGGTCGGCGGCTTGGCGCCGGCGCAACCCGGGCAAGCCGTTCAGCGATTATTATGCGGATCACGTCCGGGCCCACCTCGATCGCGGAAAGCCCCATCCGACGCTGGGCAGTCAGGGCTTCACCACCGAAGTCGGGAGCCACGTCGATTGGGATCGAGCCAATTTCGGGACACGCGGCGTCAACGCCTGGCGCGAATATCTCGGCGCCGGGATCGAGCCGACGATGCGCGCCGTCGATTATGGCTGCGGCAGCCTGAGGGTCGGCCAGCACGCCATCCGGTTTCTCGACCGCGGCAATTATTGGGGGATCGATGTCAGCCAGTCCTTCATCGACGACGGCCGCAACCTGCTCGATCCGTCGCTGATCGAAGACAAGCGCCCGCGAACGTCGGCGATCAGCGACGAGCTGATCGAGCTGATCGCACAGTGGGAACCGCAGTTCATTTTCTCGCATACCGTGTTGCAGCACGTCCCGGAGGCCGAGCTTGGGGTCTATTTCGGGCGGCTCGCGGCAATGATGGGGCCGGGATCGAAAGCGGTGATCGAATTTATGGCCGCGCCGCGCACCAGGCGGCTCAAGGCGATGAGCTGGGCTTATGCCGACTCGATGCTGCGCGACGCCGCTCAAGCGGTGGATGCGACGTGGTCGATTGCGTTCGATGCAGTTGCCGACGGCGACAGCCAGGTGATGAAAAAGCCGCGCCGGGTGATGACCCTCGAGCGCGCCGCCAAAAAGACTTCAGTCGCCGCTTAGCCTGGGCCGGCCCACATCGCCCTGCCCGACCGTATGCCCGGCCATGTCGAGCATCCGCTCGAGCGGCACGCGCGCGGCGTCCATCAATTCGGTCGACAGGTTGATCTGCGGCTTGAGGTCGCGCAGGCTGACATAGAGCTTCTCGAGCGTGTTCAAGGCCATGTACGGGCACATGTTGCAGTTGCAATTGCCGTCGCCGCCGGGCGTGCCGATAAACGTCTTGTGCGGCGCGGCTTTTTCCATCTGGTGGATGATGTGCGGCTCGGTCGCGACGAGGATAGTCTGCGCCGGACTGTCGACCGCGAATTTGAGGATCGCGCTGGTCGAGCCGACCATGTCGGCATGGTCGATGATGTGCGGCGAGCATTCGGGATGCGCCGCGACCGGCGCGCCGGGATATTGCGCCTTGAGCTTGAGCAATTCGGTTTCCGAAAAGGCCTGGTGGACGATGCAGATCCCCGGCCACAGCAGCATTTCGCGATCGAACCGCCGAGCGAGGTAACCGCCCAGATGCCGGTCGGGGCCGAAGATGATCTTCTGCTCCTCGGGGATCTGGCTGAGGATCGCTTCCGCCGAGGATGAGGTGACGATGATGTCGCTGAGCGCTTTCACTTCCGCCGAGCAATTGATGTAAGTCAGCGCGATATGGTCGGGGTGCGCTTCGCGGAACGCCTTGAACTGGTCCGGCGGGCATGAATCTTCGAGACTGCAGCCGGCGTCCATGTCGGGCAGGATGACGGTCTTTTCGGGGCTTAGTATCTTGGCGGTCTCGGCCATGAAGCGCACCCCGCAGAAAGCGATCACATCGGCATCGGTCGCGGCGGCCTTGCGCGACAGATCTAGACTGTCGCCGACGAAATCGGCGAGATCCTGGATCTCGGGCTTCTGGTAATAATGCGCCAGGATGACTGCATTGCGCTCGCGCTTGAGGCGCGCGATTTCGGCGAGCAGGTCGAGGCCCTTGAGGGTCATCGGTTGGGCGGTCACTGGATCATCCTTGGTGTCATTGCTGGGTCTTTTGCCGGGCGAGAACCTCGGCGATCGACGGGCCGACGTCCCAATGCTCGTTCGACCGGACGGCGTCAAAGGGGAAGGCGACCTCGACCGTCACGTCGCCAAGTCCGGCGACTGATAGCGGGGTCTGCAGTAAATTGGTGACCGCCTTGCGGGCATTGGCGCGAGCGGCGTTGAGATGCTCGGGCTTTTGCGCTTCTGCCGACGCGGCGCGGGTGGCGAGCAAGGCGGCGCGGCGGTTGAGATTGTCATAGGCCTCGCGGGTGACGAACATGCCGTCGGTGGCCAAAGTCTTGCGCTTCGTCTCGTCGATGTTGGGGGTGGTCGCGACGACATCTGGGATGGTCACCCGGAGGATGCGCTTGTCCGCATCCCAGCGATAATCGCCCGTGTCGAGCTGGCCGAGGTCGAGCTGGTACGCCACCGAATAAGGCAAGGTCGCCTTCTGCGCCGAGCGGAGGAAGCGGAACAGGCCGGGATCGACCGTGGTCACATCGAGCGCACCATCGACCCGGCCGACTTCGAGTTTGTCGCGCGCCTCGAATGTCGCCGAAAGCACCCGGGCAAGGCCGAGGCTGGTCTGATATTCGTCCTGCTGGGCCTTGTGCCGCTGCCAAGCGAACAGGCCGAGCAGCACCAGGCTCGCGACCACGAGGGCGATGATCAGCTGCCGATTGTCCGGCTTGGTCAGGTCGGGATGGTCCATGTCTCTCCAGCCGATACAACCAGCCCGCGCCGTTCGAGGTCCATCAGATGCGCCCAGACCGATCCGCCGGCGGCGGGGATGAGGCGCGGGTCGAGCCCGGGATAAGCGCTGGCGACGATGTCGGGGATGACGTGCTTGCCCTCGCCGACCAGCCGGACAATCTGTTTCTCGCGCTGCATCCGGTGGCCGATCAGCCCACGAAGGAATTGCTGGGTGTTGGTCACCGGCGTGCCGTGGGCGGGGTAAAAGATTCGGTCGTCGCGCTGGCGGAGTTTGTCGAGGCTGGCCATGAAGTCGCCCATGTCGCCATCGGGCGGGACGACCACGGTGGTCGACCAGCCCATGACGTGATCGCCGGTGAATAAAGCGCCCTTGTACGCGTAGCAAAGGTGGTTCGAGGTGTGACCGGGGGTGGCAACCGCGACCAGCGCCTCGCCGTCGCCGAAGGTGATTGCGTCGCCCTCGGCCAGTACTTGGTCGGGCGCATATTCGCCGTCGAAACTTGCATCAGCGCGTGGGCCGACGGATTCCAGGGTCAGCGCCGCGCAACCGATGATCGGCGCGCCGGTGGCGACGGCGAGCGCGGCGGCGGCAGGGCTGTGGTCGCGGTGGGTGTGGGTGCAGGCGATGGCGGCGATCCGCCGCCCCGCCGCCGCCGCGACGATCGCAGCGACATGCTCGGCAATGTCGGGGCCGGGGTCGATGACGACCAGTACGTCACCAGCCCCGGCGAAATAGGTCTGCGTGCCGGTGTAGGTGTACGGCGAAGGATTGCGCGCGAGCAGCCGGCCGATGCCGGGCTCAAGGGTCTCGAGGATGGCGTATGGGGCGTCCACGCATTGCCTCTGCCATGGACGCCCCCGCCACGCAAAGGACCTTGACGGGTCCCCTGCCGCGTCGGGCTTGGATTATTGCCGGTGGAGACCGCACATTGAGCGCTAATGTCCGTTATGGGTGGAAAACGGTCATTGGCTCAAGATACGGAATCAAACTGACTCCGATTTCGAGTGGAGAGTTCGCTTGGAAATGACCGCCCCATGCTTGAAGCGATAAGATGGGACACTTGGATAGGGTAACCTTGTGCCAGCTCGCGATTTAGCCCAACTCTAAACATCAAAGGGGGCGAGCACATGGCGAAAGTGTTCCTAAGCTACGACCATGAGGACCTCGCTTTGGCGAAGCCAATTGCGGCCTCGCTCGAGAAAGCCGGCCACACCGTTTGGTACGACCATCAGATTCACGGCGGCGCTCAATACAGCCATAAAATCGAACAGGCGCTGGATGCGGCCGACGCGGTGGTCGTTCTATGGAGCGAGCGCTCGCTTGATAGCGCATGGGTCCGCGATGAGGCAGCGGAAGGTCGCGACCGCGGCAAGTTAGTGCCGCTGACCATAGGAGGTGTATCTCCTCCGATGGGCTTTCGCCAGTTTCAGACAATCGACCTCGGTGCGTGGCGGGGGCGAGGCAAGGTCCCGCAGACTGACGCGTTGCTCAAGGCTGTCGCCAGCCAAGCCGAGTTTAGCTCATCGTCTCCTCGCGAAGCCAGACAGCCGGCTGCGCTGCCCGTTCCAGCAATCGCCGCACGTAAACCTTGGTGGATGGCCGCTGTGGCCGCACTTCTCCTTGTCGCAGCCGGCGGATATTGGTTGTGGTCGCAGCAAAGCCGTTTGCCGCTAGTGGAGGTTGCCGCTGCCAGCTCCTCATTGCGCTCGCAAGCAGCCGCAAGCGACCTATACGTTAAGCTTGGCAGCCTCGCGCAGGTTGGCAAAGGAAAATGGGAATTGATTAACGGTTCTGCGCGATCGACTAAGGCCGACCTGCTGTTTCGCACGGCAGACCTGGGCTCGCCCAGTGACCCCAAAGCTAACTTAGTCCTGCTCGACAAAGATGGCACCTTGCTATGGTCGCACGAATTTTCAACCTCAGCTGGCGGGACCGAGGCCGATTTACGGCAGCAGGTGGCGGTCAATGCCGGGCGGGTGCTCGGTTGCGCGCTCGATAGCAGGGACAATGGCGGGCTTGGGCGCGACGTGCTGAAGCAATTTCTGACTGCATGCGCCGCGTTTCCTGAAGCTTCCTTCGAAGAACAGATCGGAATGGCTGGCCAACTTCGATCTTTGGTCGCGCGTAACCCCAAATTTGAATCGGCATGGAAACAGTTACTGACCGCACAAATGACTGTTGTCGATGTGGCCAACATCCAAGGCGAAAGCGCGGCGGCCATCAAGCAACTGCGCAACGATGCTCAAAGGGCACGCTCCTATTTTCCGGACCTTGCGCAGGCCACCTTGGCCGACGTTCGGCTGCTGCCTCATACTAGCTATGCACAGGAACTCACTCTGTACCAGAAGGCCGCCAGACAAGCGCCTGACGACCCACAGATATTTGCTGAACAGATGGGACCTTTAATGCGCGTCGGGCGAATGTACGACGCCGTCACCGCAGCGCGCAGGGCAGCTCAGCTCGATCCGCTCTCCGCTTATGCACAAACGCAACTTGTTCTCGCCCTTGCGTATTCGGGGCAGACCGACGCTGCTCAATCCGAATTGGCGAAAGCTGAGCGAATATGGCCGGGCTCCGGAACCGTTAAAGATGCCGAGTTTGCGTTTAACCTCCGGTTCGGCGACCCCACGCTGGCCTCTGCCGTCTTGCCGGAATACGATGTCGCCGGGCGCGCTTTTCTAGACGCACGATCGACTCCATCACCCTCAAATATTGCAAAGGTGCTCTCAAGCGTGGGACCGGTCAAAGAGCATCCTACACCGACTGAGTTGGGCGGTGCGATTCAGGCTCTGGGCTATTTTGACCGAATTGATGAAACCTTCAGATGGCTCGGGAACGCATCGAGGGACGAACTAGCCGCAGCCTCCTACCTGTTGTTCCGGCCCGCGCTCGCAAATGTTCGCAAAGATCCACGCTTTATCGCTGTCGTCCGACGCATCGGTTTGCTCAAATTCTGGCGGGAAAGTGATAAATGGCCTGACTTTTGTAATGACCAAACACTTGTCTACAATTGTAAAGCTGAGGCAGCAAAACATGCAGCATAAAGCCTCATTCGTGTTTCTGCTGGTTCTATTGGCGCTCCCGGCAAAAGGCTCGACTGCCGTTCTCGACCAGAGCCCAGTGATCGATATGCATGTTCATGCCATGCGCCGGTCGTTGAAAGCGCCTATCGTTGCCTGCAGCGGTGACCAGCCTGTCATATATCCGGCGGTCGATCTGGCGAAACCAAAGATGTCAGTGATGCTCGAGATTTGCGCACGGCCGCTCCACTCTGCGATCGCTCCTGCCGAACTTCGCGATCGGACGATTGCGGAACTTCGCGCGCATAATGTCCGCCGGGCGGTGGTCATTGCCGAACTGGATGCCCTAGACCAATGGGTAGTGCGCGCGCCCGAGATGATAATCCCAGCGAGCGTGCCCCTTGACGGCAACGGCCCGCCGGATTTGACGGCGCTATCACGTGCTCAGGCTGACCATAAAGTTGCGATTTTTGCCGAACTCGAGACGCAATACATCGGCGCGTCGGCCGACGATCCACGGTTCGAGCCATTTTGGGCACTGGCCGAACGGCTCGACGTTCCTGTTGGAATTCATCTTGGCGATGGCATGCCTCGTATTGGGAGCAGCTCCCGAGATAGGTATCGCGCGGCTCTAACCTCACCGTTCCAGCTAGAGGCCGTGCTTATCAGGCATCCCCGACTGCGTCTTTACGTGATGCATGCAGCATCGCCGCTGATCGATGAGATGATCGCCATGCTATTTCGCTATCCAAGCCTGTATGTGGATGTGGCGGCCAACGATTGGTCCACGCCCCGAGCCCGATTTTACGATGAACTGAAACGACTGGTTGACGCGGGTTTCGGAGAGCGCATCTTGTTCGGCTCGGACCAAACACTTTTTCCGCAGGCAATCGGCCTCGCCATAGCCACCATCAACGATGCGCCGTTCCTTACCAACGTACAGAAGCGTGCCATCCTTTACGACAACGCGGCCCGGTTTTTGAGGCTTAGCAAGGCCGACATCGCTAGAGATCACGCGAAATAACGTAAAAGATTCCCTTTCCGGTTCAGGTTGAGCATTGGGCTAATGTCCGCAATGGGTCGAAAGCGGACATTAGCGAAAACTACCACGCAGCGGAGTGTCTTCGAAATACGCAAATCTTCGACAGATGAATTTTATGGGTTGTAACCGTGTAAACAGGGCCTCTGCCGTGGACGCCCCCGCCACGCAAAGCCCGGTCGCTCAATCAGATCAGCAGCGCAGTCCGTACGGCCCAAACCTGGCACCGACGCGCGATTCGCCCGCGGCCAGCATCAGCACCTCGACCTTGCTATACGACAGGCCCTTGCAAATGCCCGACGGCAGCGCGACCCGGCGCGTCTGGCCGGCAGCCGTAGCGCCGATCTCGACTTCCCCCTGGTCCTCGCCGCGGCGGAGGAATCGAATCGTCCCGCCTTTCTCCAGCCCGCC
>JBBRTO010000010.1:0-38568 GCA_038244345.1 Sphingomonadales bacterium
GGGGCATGGCGAGCATGTCAATCATCCCGCCCGGAGCATCAAATGAGCATCACTCGCACCGAAACCGACAGCTTCGGACCGCTCGAGGTTCCGGCCGACAGCTATTGGGGCGCGCAGACCGAGCGGTCGGTGGCCAATTTCCCGTTCGGGACGAGCGAGCGGATGCCGGTCGAGATCGTCCACGCCCTGGGCTTCGTCAAGCAGGCCGCGGCGCGGGTCAATGCGCGCATCGGCGGGCTCGACCCGCAGCTCGCCGAAGCGATCCAGCAGGCCGCCGCCGAAGTCGCGCGGGGTGACCTCGACGGGCAATTCCCGCTGGTCATCTGGCAGACCGGCAGCGGAACCCAGTCGAACATGAACGCCAATGAAGTGATTGCGGGGCGCGCCAACGAGGTGCTTGCCGGCACCCGCGGCGGCAAGTCGCCGATCCACCCCAACGACCATGTCAATTCGGGCCAGTCGTCGAACGACAGCTTCCCGACCGCGATGCACATCGCCGCCGGGATTGCGGTCAATCGCAAGCTGATCCCCGCGCTTCGCATGATCCACAGCCGGCTCGTCGCGCTTGCCGCAAAGTGGGACTCGATCGTCAAGATCGGGCGGACCCATTTGCAGGACGCGACCCCGCTGACGCTGGGCCAGGAGTTTTCCGGTTACGCCGCGCAGATCGCCGACAATATCGCCCGCGTCGAAGGCGTGTTGCCGCGGGTCATGCGGCTCGCGCAGGGCGGGACCGCGGTCGGCACCGGGCTCAACGCGCCCAAGGGATTCAGCGAGGCCTTCGCCAAGGAAGTCGCCAACCTCACCCAACTGCAATTCACCTCGGCACCCAACAAATTCGCTGAATTGGCCGCGCATGACACGATGGTCGAACTGTCGGGGGTGCTCAACACACTGGCCGTCAGCCTGACCAAGATCGCCAACGACATCCGCTTGCTCGGCTCGGGGCCGCGCTGCGGGCTTGGCGAATTGAAGATGCCGGAAAATGAGCCGGGCAGCTCGATCATGCCAGGCAAGGTCAACCCGACCCAGTGCGAGATGCTGACCATGGTCGCGGCGCAGGTGATGGGCAATCACGTCGCGGTGACGATTGGCGGGCTTCAGGGGCACCTCGAATTGAACGTGTTCAAGCCGCTGATCGCCGCCAATGTCATTCGCTCGATCAATCTCATCAGCATCGGCATGGAAAGCTTCACCCAGCGAACGCTCGACGGGCTCGAGGCGGACGAAGCAAGGATCGCGTCGCTGATGAACCAGTCGCTGATGCTGGTCACCGCGCTGGCGCCGGAAATCGGCTATGACAATGCCGCGACCATCGCCAAGCATGCCCTCAAGCACGGCATGACGCTGAAACAGGCCGGGCTCGATCTTGGGCTGGTCGACGAGGAAACGTTCGATCGAGTGGTCAAACCCGAGGCGATGTTGGGTCGCTAGCCGGACTTTACGCGCGGCCGCTAGAGCTTGAAGCTCAGCCGCGCGCCGATGTTGTCGATCCCCGGATTCTGACGACCGAACAATTGGGCGTGGCTGAGATGGACCCAACTCGCCTCGACCGTCATCCGCTCGCTGATCCGGGCGCCGATCCCGAGCTCGGGCTCGAACAGGATCCGGCTGCCGAACTCGATCTTGGTGTTGAACGGATTGTCCCGGTTGGCGGCTGATCCGGTGTGGACCGCGATCCCGACCCCGGGGCGGACGTAGATCCGGTCGCCGAACTTCCGCGACAGGCCGACCGCGGCGTAAATGGTGTCGCCTTTGGTGTTGAGCGCGCCGAAGATGTACGGCTCGAGCTTCAACCCATTGAGGATCGGATCGGCGCGATAACCGAGCTGGACGTCGAGCCCGCCTTCGGGCGAACCGCCGAGGCTGAGCGGCGTATCGACCCCGTGGACGTAGAGCCCGCCGAACACTTCGCCCGCGTGGGCGGGGGCGGCGCTGACCATGGCGATCGCCATGCCGGTGAGGAAATAGGCTTTCACTGGGCGTCTCCTAATCACGTTTTCGGCGGCATTGATGCCGCAAAACCGCCGCGCTGCCAATGCCTTAGCCTTACGCCCCCGCCTGCCAGGTGCGGATCGCGTCGTTCGGCGCGAGCAGCATCCAGGCGTTGAGCGTGAGATTGTCGCGGATGATGAGCAGGGTCAGCAGCTCGAACCCAACGGCCAGCGCGATGCTCGCCCAGATCGGCAATTTCCGCGCCGCGAGGAAGCCGATCGTCATCATCGAAATATCGCTCAGCGAGTTCAATATGCTGTCGCCGCTGTATCCGAGCGCCATCGTTGCCTCGCGATAACGGTCGATCACGATCGGGCTGTTCTCGGCAATCTCCCACGCCGCCTCGACCAGCATCGCCGCCAGGAACCGCCGCTCGATCAGCTCGCCTTTCGCCACCAGCCACGCCAGCCAGTAGAAGATCAGCCCGTGGATGAAGTGACTCGGGCTGTACCAGTCGGCCAGCATCTGGCTCTGCGTCGGCCCGACCTTGCCCCACAGGGCTACATAGCCGCAGGCGCAGATCGGCGGCCGGCCCATCGCCCACAAGATGGTCGCGGCGGCGGCGAGCAAGACGATCGCGGCAAGCGCGGCGCGGCGGGTGGTGATGGTCATCGCCCGGACATAGCAAAGCCGCGGCGCTTGCAAAGCCTCGCTCTTCGGGCAATCACCCGCGCCATGCTTCGCGTGTTCGGCCCCGATTGCTCTTCCAGCCCGATCGATATC
Organism: Sphingomonadales bacterium; assembly: GCA_038244345.1. GTDB lineage: Bacteria > Pseudomonadota > Alphaproteobacteria > Sphingomonadales > Sphingomonadaceae > Sphingomicrobium. The sequence goes on from JBBRTO010000010.1 coordinate 2,719, forward strand.
GGCAAGGTCAAGGCATTGCCGCCGGGCACCATCTGGGTCGATCTGCTCGAGCCGACCAAGGAAGAGGAATCGCTCGCCGAGAAACTGGTCGGGACCAACATCCCGACCCGTGCGGAACTGTCCGAAATCGAGCCGTCGAGCCGGTTGTACCAGCTTCACGGCGCGACCTTCATGACCATGTCGGTGTTGTTCGGAATCGACGAGGGATCGCCGGCCAGCGACCCGATCGGGTTCATCCTGACCGACAAGCATCTGGTGTCGATCCGCTATGTCGATCCACGCCCGTTCGTGATCTTCGCCGAGCATGTCTATGCCGAGCCCGACCTGGGGAGCGACCCGCACACCCTGTTCGTTCGGTTGCTCGACGCGGTGGTCGACCGGCTGGCCGACGAATTCGAGATTGCGGGCAAAGAGATTGAGGCGATCTCGCGCCAGATTTTCCAGCGCCATACCCAGCGCCAAGGCTCGCCCGAGCTTCGGCTGGAGGCGTTGCTGATGCGGATCGGCAAGGCGCAGCAACTGCTCGCCAAGCTGCGCGAAACCTCGGTCAGCTCGACCCGATTGCTGACCTTCCTCCAGACGACCGATGCGATGGAGGCCGACCAGGTCAACCGCCGCCACGTCAAAAGCCTGATCGCCGACACGCTCGCGCTTAACGATCACAGCAATTTTCTCGGCGACAACCTCACCTTCCTGCTCGACGCCAGTCTCGGCCTCATCAACCTTGAGCAGAACAATGTGATGAAGCTCTTCTCGGTGTTCGCGGTGGTGTTCATGCCGCCGACCCTGATCGCCGGCATTTACGGCATGAATTTCGAGCATATGCCCGAACTCAAGTGGCTCTACGGCTATCCCTATGCGCTCACCCTGATCCTCGCCAGCGCGATCATTCCCTATTGGTATGCCCGGCGAAAGGGATGGCTGTAGGAGCCTTTGTCATCGCCCCGCCTTCTTGCTAGGGCGCGCGCAGTCTCGCGGTGTTTCGGGCCGCGTCCCAGCGCATGAGGTCCACGATGATCCCCACCGGCCACGACAGTCTCAAAACACGTTCGACGCTTGAGGCTGGGGGCAAGAGTTTCGCTTATTATTCGCTGCCCAAGGCATCGGCGGCGCTCGGCGATGTGTCGCGGCTGCCGTTCTCGATGAAGGTGCTGCTCGAGAATTTGTTGCGCTTCGAGGACGGCGTGACCGTCACCCGCGACGATCTCCAGGCGATGGCCGACTGGCTCAAGGAGCGGTCGATCAACCGCGAAATCCAGTATCGCCCGGCGCGCGTCCTGATGCAGGATTTCACCGGGGTTCCCGCCGTGGTCGACCTCGCCGCGATGCGCGATGCGATGAAGCGGCTCGGCGGCGATCCGCAGAAGATCAACCCGCAGGTCCCGGTTCATCTGGTCATCGACCATAGCGTGATGGTCGACGAATTCGGCACCCCGCGCGCGTTCGCCGAAAATGTCGCGCTCGAATATCAGCGCAATGCCGAGCGCTACGAATTCCTCAAGTGGGGCAGCCAGAGCTTCGACAATTTCAAGGTCGTGCCGCCGGGCACCGGAATCTGCCACCAGGTCAATCTCGAGCATATCTCGCAGACGGTGTGGACCGGCCCCGACCAGGACGGAGTCGAAGTGGCCTACCCCGATACGCTGGTCGGCACCGACAGCCACACGACGATGGTCAACGGGCTTGGCGTGCTCGGCTGGGGAGTCGGCGGGATCGAGGCCGAGGCGGCGATGCTCGGCCAGCCGGTCAGCATGCTGATCCCCGAAGTGGTCGGCTTCCGCCTCGACGGGCAATTGAAGGAAGGCATTACCGCCACCGATCTGGTGCTGACCGTCACCCAGATGCTCCGCGCCAAGGGCGTGGTCGGGCGGTTCGTCGAATTCTTCGGTCCGGGCCTCGACGCCTTGAGCCTCGCCGACCGCGCGACGATCGCCAACATGGCGCCCGAATATGGCGCGACCTGCGGCTTCTTCCCGGTCGACGAGCGGACCATCGATTATCTCGAGCTGACTGGCCGCGATGCCGCGCGGATCGAACTCGTCCGGGCCTATTGCAAGGCGCAGGGCCTGTGGCGCGACGCCTCGACCCCCGATCCCTATTTCACCGACACGCTCGAACTCGACATGAGCCTGGTCGAACCGAGCCTCGCCGGCCCCAAGCGCCCGCAGGACCGAGTCCGGCTCAGCGAAGTCGACGAATTGTTCAACGCCGAATTGAGCGGCACCTACAAGAAGGAAGGCGGCGAACGCGTCTCCATTGAGGGCGAGCAGTTCAGCATCGGTCACGGCGACGTGATGATCGCCGCGATCACCAGCTGCACCAACACCTCCAATCCCTCGGTGCTGGTCGCCGCCGGACTCGTCGCTCGCAAGGCCCGGGCATTAGGGCTCGACCGCAAGCCATGGGTCAAGACGTCGCTCGCCCCGGGCAGCAAGGTGGTCACCGACTATCTCGATTCGGCGGGGTTGAGCGAGGATCTCAATGCGATCGGCTTCAACCTGGTCGGCTATGGCTGCACCACTTGCATTGGCAATAGCGGCCCGCTCGACCCCAAGTTCAGCGCCGCGATCGCCGACCATGACCTCGTCGCCGCCTCGGTCCTCTCGGGCAATCGCAATTTCGAGGGCCGCGTGTCGCCCGATTGCCGTGCCAATTACCTCGCCTCGCCGCCGCTGGTGGTGGCTTACGCCTTGTTCGGCACGGTGACGCGCGACATCACCAAATGCCCGATCGGCCAGGATCGCGACGGCAAGGACGTCATGCTGGCCGACATCTGGCCGACCAATGACGAGGTTCGCAAGCTGATCGACGCGCACGTCCATTCGGACATGTTTCGCGCCCGCTATGCCGACGTCTATCATGGCGACGAGCAGTGGCGCGACATCGCGGTGACCGGCGGCGACACCTACAAATGGCCGGCGCATTCGACCTACATCCAGAACCCGCCTTATTTCGAGGGGATGACGATGACGCCGAAGCCGCTGACCGACATCAGGGCTGCGCGGGCGCTGGCGATGTTCGGCGATTCGATCACCACCGATCACATTTCGCCGGCGGGCGCGATCAAGCTCGACAGCCCGGCGGGCAAGTATCTTTCCGAGCATCAGGTGCCGCGGACCGAGTTCAACAGCTATGGCGCGCGGCGCGGCAATCACCAGGTGATGATGCGCGGCACCTTCGCCAATATCCGCATCCGCAACAAGATGCTCGACGGCATCGAAGGCGGCATGACGCGCGGCCCATCGGGCGAGGTCGAGGCGATCTACGACGCCGCGATGGCCTATCAGGCCGACGGCGTTCCATTGGTCGTCTTGGCGGGCAAGGAATATGGCACCGGCTCGTCGCGCGACTGGGCGGCCAAGGGCACCATCCTGCTCGGCGTGCGCGCCGTGCTCGCCGAAAGCTTCGAGCGGATCCACCGCTCCAATTTGGTCGGCATGGGAGTCGTCCCGCTGCAATATCGCGATGGCGAAAATGCCGGCACCTACAGCCTCGACGGCACCGAGACCTTTTCGATCGGCGGGGTCGCCGCAATCGAGCCGCGCCAGGATATCACGGTAAAGGTCACGCGCGCCGACGGTGAAACCTTCGACCTCGTCGCCCGCTGCCGGATCGATACCTATAACGAACTCGAATATTTCCGCGCCGGCGGGATCCTGCAATACGTGTTGCGGAACCTAGCGGCGTGAGCGACGATATAGGCGTGGTCGCCACTTGCCATTGCGGGCGGGCGACCATCCGCCTGCCGCGCACGCCAGATCTGGTCGTTCAGTGCAATTGCAGCCTGTGCACCAAAACGGGCTTTCGCGGCGTCTATTTCCGGTCGGACGAGCTCGCCATTGCGGGTGAGTTTGATAGCTATGTGCGCGAAGACATCAAGAAGCCGTTCCTGGCGACGCACCGCTGCGCGCATTGTGGAATAATAACGCACTGGACTCCGCTGACCGAGCCGCCGCACGAGCGGATGGGGGTCAATGCGCGGCTGATCGAACTAGAAGAGCTGCAGGCCGTTCCAGTGGAACAGGTCGATGGAGCGAGTTGGGAGGGCTAATGCTCGGCATTTTCATGGAAGTTGTCGGCTGGATCGGCGCGGTGCTGATCCTCGCCGGCTACGGCCTGCTCACCGCGGGCAAGGTCGACGCCAAAAGCGTGTCCTACCAGGCGATGAACGTGGTCGGGGCATTGGGCTTCATCGCCAATTCGGCGTGGAACGGCGCCTGGCCGTCGGCGGTCCTAAACGTCATCTGGGTGGGGATCGGCGTGGTCGCGTTGATCGGTATTTTCGCCAAACGCGCCGCTGCCTAACGGTCCGCCGGATTCCAGTCGATTGGCTCGACGTCGCGCCTTAGCAGGCGTTGCGCCAGCCCCAGCGCGGTCCCGACCGCGATCGCGATGGTCAAGGTGCTAGCGACCGTCAGGATCATTGTCAGGAACAGCAACATGCTATCCGCGGGGCTAAGCTTCAGCCGCTCGCGCCACCGGCTCGGTTCGCTCATCGTACAGGCGGTGACGATCAGCAGGCCGGCGAGCGCGGGCATGGCGAGGTAACCCGCCAGGGGCGCGGCGGCGACGGTGATGAGCAGGATGACCGCGGCATGGATGATGCCCGCGACAGGGGTTCGACCGCCGGCGCGGACATTGGTCGCGGTGCGCGCGATGGCGCCGGTCGCGGGCAGCCCGCCGAACAATGGGGAGACGATATTGGCGGCGCCCTGCGCGAGCAATTCGGCGCTCGAGCGATGATGCGCCCCGATCATGCGGTCGGCAACGATCGCCGACAGCAGGGATTCGACCGCCGCGAGGAAGGCGATGACGAACGCCGACGGAAGCAGCTCGCGGATCAGGGCGAGGCTCATCGGCGGCAGCGAGGGGAAGGGCAATCCGCTCGGCAGCGCGCCGAAGCGCGACTGGATCGTATCCACCGGCAAGGAGAACAGCGCGACCGCCAGCGATGCCAGTCCGATCGCCACGATCGACCCGGGAAAGCGCGGAGTCAGCCAGCGTAAAACGGCAATAACGGCAATCGCGGCGAGGCTGATCGCCACCGCATAGGGATTGAGCGAACCATGCGCCGCCCACAATGCCGGCAGCAGCTCGACCAGGTCCGCCGACACCTTGCCGACCGACAGCCCAAGCAAATCCTTCAGCTGGCTGGCGGCGATGATCACCGCAATGCCGACCGTAAATCCCTCGATCACGGGTTCGGGGACCAATGCGATCAGCCGCCCGGCGCGGAGCAACCCGCCGATCACCAGAATGACTCCCGCCATCAAGGTCGCGAGCAACAGCCCGTCGAGCCCGTGTTGCTGGATGATTCCATAAACGACGACGATGAACGCCCCGGTCGGCCCGCCAATCTGGACCCGGCTTCCGCCCAGCGCCGAAATCAGGAACCCGCCGATGATCGCGGTGACCAGTCCCGCCGCGGGCGGCGCGCCCGACCCGATGGCGATGGCGATGCTGAGCGGCAGCGCGACCAACGCGACCGTCACCCCGGCAATCGCATCCGCCAGGAAGATCCTGGCCGAATAATCCTGCAGCATGGTCAGCAGCTTGGGCTTCATGACGGATCGCTACGCGGCCCATCGCTAAGGCGCAATGATCGCTCTAAGTCCAATCGACTGAATCGGGCGCGGCTGCTTTATGCTGGAACAGGCTTTGTGGAGAGCGGACGTTGCGTAAGGGCGCAAACCGGTGCGATGTCATCGCCATGGACAGGCCGATTAGTATCGACACTCGCACTGGCAATGTCAGCCTTGGTGGCGGAGTTCGGTTGGAGCCGTTCCAATCGAAAACAGAGATCGAGCCGCGTGTCGCTGACTTGGTCGTCGGGTCACGGGACCACGGCAACGGTTTCGAGTGGCTATATCTTCGTGGATTGAAGTTCGGCGATCAACCTGCCTCGCTGGACCTCTGTTTCCAAAAGGGGCGGCTTGAGCAAGTTGGGTGGGGCGTCATGCTCCCCAACGCCCCAGCGGAAGGCGGATGGCCCACCCGCGAAGCGATTGACGAGGAGGGCGCATTCGTTCGCCGGACATTGGCTAAAGAGGGACTATCCCTTGGCGACAGCGCGACAGCCTTTGCTTGGGGAGAAGTGTGGAGTGGCTTCGGCCCGAAAGGCTTCCTCGCCGGCAACGGCGTGCGTTATCGCGGCGACTAACGTCCGCAACGGGTCATTACCGAACGCCACAAATCTGGTGGATTGATGCTTCATCCTTTGCCACACTCACGGCGACCAACATCCAACCAGGAGTCCTCGCCGCATGGCGGATCGCAACGATCGTCTGATCGACCTGAGCCATGTCATCGAGCATGACATGATCACCTTCAAGGGCCTGCCCGGGCCGCATATCTGCGACTTTTGGAGCCGCGCCGCGTCGGCCGAGAAATATGATGACGGGTCGAGCTTCCAGATCGGGCGGATCGACATGGTCGCCAACACCGGCACCTACGTCGACAGCCCGTTCCACCGCTACGTCGAGGGCAAGGATTTGTCCGAACTGCGACTCGAATCGCTCGCCGACCTCGACGGGCGGGTGGTCCGCGCGCCGTATGGGCAGGGCCTCGCGATCGATGCATCGGCGTTCGATGGGCTCGATGTGCGGGGTAAGGCGGTGCTGGTCCACACTGGCTGGGACCGGCACTGGCGGACCGAGACCTATTACACCGACCATCCGTACCTCACTGCCGCCACCGCCGAGTGGCTTGCTGCCAATGGCGCGGCGTTTGTCGGGATCGACAGCCACAATATCGACGACACCGCGCAGCGCTCGCGCCCGGTGCACACGACCTTGCTCGGCGCGGACATCCCGATCGGCGAGCATCTCACCGGCCTCGGCGGCCTTCCCGACAGCGGATTTCGCTTCTCCGCCGTCCCGCCGAAAGTGAAGGGCATGGGCACCTTCCCGGTGCGCGCTTACGCCAGCGTCGGTTAGCGCAGCCTCAGCTCGATCCACAACGTTCGCGGCAGCGCCCGCTCGCGAGTCCCGTCGGCGGCCAATGTTGCAAGCACCCGCCGATCGAAGATATTCTCGGCGCGGATCCCGATCCCGAGGTGGCGGGTTAGGTCGACCCGGCCGACTCCATCGAAGGTCAAGGCGGCGGGCAGCGAGCGGCTGTTGCTGTCGTCCTCATATTGCCGACCGGTGAGCCGCGCGGTTCCATCGATCGCCAGCCTGCCGCGCTCCCAGCCGAGCGAGGCCGAGGCGCTGTGCCGTGCGACCTGCGCCGGGCGCTTGCCGTCGAGCCCAACCGCCGCGCCATTGGCGTGGAGTCGGGCATCGGTGAACGCATAGCTCAACGCGCCGCGCCATGCGCCGCGCTGCAAACTGCCGTCGATCTCGACCCCGCGGCTGTCGATCGCGCTGACATTCTGCCGCACCCGATAGACCCCGCCCGCAGCGACGAAGCCGACTCCCGCAAACACGCCTGGTCCGCGACCCACAGTGACGTTGGCGATCGCGCCCGACAGTCGGTTGGCGAAGGCGGTGGCCGACAATTTGCCGCCTGCCACCGGAGTCCAGTCGATCCCGCCCTCGACCCCGCGCAGCCGCTCGGGATCGAGCCCAGCATATGCGGCGGTGGCGTCGGCGCCGGCGCGGAATGGGCGGTAGAGCTCGTTCAAGGTCGGCAGCCGCCAGCTGTGATAGGCTGCGACGCGAAACCCCAGCGTCTCGCTTAGCTTCCGCCCCGCCGCTAGCCGTCCGGACCATTCCCAGCCCGAGCGCCGGGCAAACCGGCTGTTGGTGAGCAATGTCCCCGCCAGATCGGCCTCGATCAATTGTCCGTCGGCCATCGTCCAGCGGTCAGCGCGCGCCTCTCCCGCCAGGCTCCACCCGCCCGCCGACCAGGTCGCCCCGCCGAACATCCCAATAGTGACGTTGCGCCCGCCGGCCTCGCGGGTCCGGGTTGGCGATCCGGCGATGAAGCGGAAGTTCTCGTGGGTCTCGCCCGATACGCGCCGCCATTCGGCCCCGGCAGTCGCCCGCAGCTCGCCGAACCGCGGCTGGATCTCGACCCGGGCGCCGGACCCGCGCCCGGGCACATGCTGGTCGAGCGTCAGGCTGGCCGAGCTTCGGTCCTGCTTGACCGCCGCGAACTGGGTGTCGAATCGCCGCTGCTGGACGTAGGCCGAGGCCGACCAGCGCAACCCGCCCCGTCCGACGATCCGGACCGATGCGTCGCTGCCGCGCTGGCGATTATCGGAGAAGTTGGTGCCTCGACTGCGCTGGTCGCGGAAGGTCGACAGGCTGAATTGCGCTTCGACGTCGCTCCCGAGCGACTGCACCAGCCGCGCTCGTCCGCCACGCTGGCGATACGCCGCGCGCTCGTCGGCCGCCCCGCGATCCGCCGCGACGACTGGCACGAAGCCATCGCCGCGCTCGAAATTGCCCGACAGGCTGGCAAAACCTCCGCCCCATTTGACCCCTGCGAGCAATCGCGCGTCGATCGATCCACGTGATCCGCCCGACAAGGTGGCGGCGATGCTGTCGTCCGGCCGCCGGCTGTCGATCGCGATATTTCCGGCAAGTCCGTCGATCCCGCCACCGCGCACCACGCGGATCCGGTCGATCGCATTGGGGTCGATTGCCCCGAACGCGACCCAGCCGCCGAACGGATCGGCCTGCGGCACCCCATCGAGCGACAGCGTGACCCGGCTCGCGGCATTGCCACCGAGCCCGCGCAACGTCAGTCCCTGGCTGGTCGGGTGCGCGCTTCGCGAATCCGAGCGGCGGAAACTCGCCAGGCCGGCGACATCGCGCAGCACATCCTCGATCCGCCCCGACGCGGAGCGCTCGATCTCGGCGCGGGCGATGGTTCGGCTCGCCGCCAGCCCGTCGTCCGCCTCAAGCCCGCGACCGGTAATGACGATCGCCTGCTCGACCGGCGCGGCGTCAAGCACCGCGCATCAGCCGCTTGCGGGTGAGCGCCTCAAACAACGCGTTTCAGCCAGTCGGGAATGATCGCATTGGCCGGCACCGCCTCGACCCGCGCATGGACCACCGCCAGCCCGAGTTCGGGATAAGTCGCGCGCGCCTTGCCGCCGCCATCGCCCTCAACCACAAACAACCGCCGGTTGACCTTGGCCCGCCAGTTCATCCGCGCGGTATTTTCCTGGCCCACGAAGCAGCCTTTCGAAAAACTCACCCCGTTCAGTTCGTCGGCATTGCATTCGAGCCACAGCAAATCGCCAAGCTCGCTTGCCCCCTCGCACACGCCGAGCCGCAAGCGATGCTCGAGCCAGCCGCTGGCGGGTTCGTCGGGCTCGGCGAGCCACCTCCGGCCGAGCGCCGCAAGTCGCGGATCGTCGGCGCCGTCGGCGCTCCAGTGGACCGCCACGGTGTCGTCGCGTTCGATCGTGATTGCCCGCCGCAGCCGGTACATCGCCAGCCGCCGGACCAGTGCCTCGGAATCGCCCTGAGCAACATCGAGCAGTAAATCCTCGCCACCCGCCCAGACGATGAAGTCGGCAATCACCTTGCCTTGCGGCGTAAGCAGCGCGGCATAGACCGGCAGCGTGTCGAGCGAATTGGTCACCAGCCCGTCGAGGAAGCCGCGCACGTCCTCGCCCGTGAGGCGGATGACGACGCGGTCCTGAAGGGTGGTTTTGGCCATGGCCCTTAGCTAAGGAGCGAGGGTGAGCGATACAATCACCATCCGCCGCCCCGACGACTGGCACGTCCATTTGCGCGATGGCGAGATGCTGGCAAAGGTCGCGCCCGACACCGCGCGGCAGTTCGCCCGGGCGATCATCATGCCCAACCTCGCACCCCCGGTGACGAGCGTCGAACAGGCCGCCGCCTATCGTCAGCGGATCGTCGCCGCGACCGGCCCCGGCTTCACCCCGCTGATGACCGCCTACTTGACCGACTCCACCGACCCCGACGAGCTTGCCCGCGGCCACGGGGACGGAGTGTGGGTCGCGGCCAAGCTCTATCCGGCGGGGGCGACCACCAACAGCGCGAGCGGGGTGACCGACATCGCCCACCTCCGCCCCGCGCTGGCGCGGATGGAGACGATCGGCATGCCCTTGCTGGTCCACGGCGAAGTCACCGACCCGGCGATCGACATCTTCGACCGCGAGGCCGTGTTCATCGACCGCATCCTCACCGGCCTGATCGCCGATTTCCCGGCGCTCAAGATCGTGTTCGAGCATATCACCACGCGACAGGCGGCGCAGTTCGTCGCCGACGCCCCCGCCACCGTCGCATCGACGATCACCCCGCACCATCTCCACTTGAGCCGCAACGCCTTGTTCGACGGCGGGCTTCGCCCCCATGCCTATTGCCTGCCGGTGCTCAAGCGCGAGGAACATCGGCTGGCGGTGCGCGCCGCCGCCACGTCGGGAAGCGCGAAATTCTTCCTCGGCACCGACAGCGCGCCCCACGACCGCGATGCCAAGGAATCATCCTGCGGCTGCGCGGGCATTTTCAACGCCCCGTTCGCGCTCGAAAGCTATGCGCAAGTGTTCGACGAGGAAGCCGCGCTCGACCGCCTCGAAGCCTTCGCCTCCGAGCACGGCCCGCGATTCTACGGGCTGCCGGTCAACGAGGGCACGGTGACTCTGGTCCGTGCCTCCCAGTCAGTGCCGGACGAGATCGCCGGGCTGATCCCGTTCCATGCCGGCCAGAGCTTGGGCTGGCGCCTCGCCTGATCGGGCCATTGCGATTATCGTTTCGGAAGCGCGCACTCTCGCGCGTCAGGCACAAGGAAAAGGCATATGTTGCTCATCGCTTTGCTCTCGCATCCCCCGCCACCGACGGCAAGATCAGCGCCATTGACGATTGGTCCGCGGCGACGATCATCTCGGTCGGCAGCCCGTCCCCGACCAGTCCCGCGACCTATGTCGTGGTCCAGGCCGGCGACCTTGATGGCGACGGCTTGCCCGACGATGCCTATCTCAAGCTGGCCTGCGCGGACGGCAATCTGACCCAGGCCTGGTATCAGGTGAAGGGCGCGCGCGAGGCGGGCAGCGGCATGGCCACCGGCAGAAGGCAGCACAAGCCGCTCGACATGGTCTCGCAGTGGGGCCCGGCAAGCCCGCAATTGATGGCGATAAGGCCGACCTACGATGTGAAGACGCTGAAGGGCGCTCGCGTCTCGGCGGTCGACGATTGGGCGCCGATCGTGCTGCGCAATACCGACGGACTGTGCGAAACCGCTGGGTCGGCGGCGCGGACGATCGTCAAGTCGAAGTCGAACATCACCAACAATTGACGATTCTCCCCGGTTGAACCGTCCAGCCGCCTTCGCTACAGCCCGCACGCTGCCGCGATCCGGAGACGTGGGTGAGTGGCTGAAACCAACGCTTTGCTAAAGCGTCATACGGGTTAAACTGTATCGAGGGTTCGAATCCCTCCGTCTCCGCCAATTAACTGATCTTCAGCGACCCAACGCGAACGCCTGCGAAGGCCTTTATCCCCGAATATCCCAGTTTTTTGCGGCAGATCGTCGTTACGGTGATCAGTGGCTACACTTCTTTAAGCCTCAAGTGCTTCGATAGCTTCGGTTATCACTGGGTGTGGAGGCGATCCTGCGGCACAACAGCGGCAGTAGCACCCACATCCCTGCATCGGCTTCACCTGCCATCGATCATTGCGGTGACAGCGCCATAGGGACGAGCGGCGAGAAAGGTGGATCCAACGCCTGCGCCAAAGGCCGGAGTTTAGGCCAAGCAGCCGTACATGGGCCTAGCCGTATTGCTTCACCAGGAACTCAAGGGGCGCGGGCGGGGTGATCATCCCGCCCAAGAGTTACTGGCCCGAGGTGGAGCGGATCTGCCGCAAATATGGCATCCTGTTAGTGTGCGACGAGGTCATCAACGGCTTTGGCCGGACCGGCAATATGTGGGGTCATGAGACCGTCGGGGTGAAGCCCGACATGATCGCCATGGCGAAGGGCCTGTCGTCGGGATATTTGCCGATTAGCGCGGTCGCTGTGTCGAAGAAAATCGTCGACGTGCTCAAGACCGGCGGCGATTTCGTCCACGGCTTTACCTATTCGGGCCACCCGGTGTGCGCCGCTGTGGCACTTCGCAACATCGATATCATCCAGCGCGAGGGACTGATGGAGCGCACCCGTGACGACACCGGACCCTATTTCGCCAAGGCGCTGGCCGTGCTTGCCGAGCATCCATTGGTCGGCGAAGCGCGCAGCGCCGGGCTGCTCGGAGCGGTCGAGATTGTTGCCGATAAGGTCACCGGCGCGCGCTTCGGGGGCGCCGAGGGCACTGCCGGGCCGATGGTCCGCGACGCCTGCATCGCCAATGGTCTGATGGTCCGCGGCATCCGCGACACGATCGTGATGTGCCCGCCGCTCATCATCACCCACGCCCAGATCGACGAGATGATCGCGATCATCCGCCGCTCGCTCGATGAATGCTCAGCCGCGCTTCGCGCCGGAGAGGTGCAGCCCCACGACGAAACAACCAACAACGCAATCAGCTGAGCGAAGCAAAATCAGCGCAGCACGAGTAACGTGCCGCAGGCAATTGCGACGCCATAGGGGATGCCCGACGCCCTGGTATCGCGAAGCTTTCGGCGATGCTTTTCGCCCATACCGAGCGCCTTTAGCGCGAGCACCAGCAAGGCGAGAAATCCGCCAGCGAGATACAAAAGTTGACACCATTACGACCAGTCATTGGGCTGCTTGCCGGCTGGGCTTCGGCTACCGAGCAGACCTCAAGGGTACCCTACATTATGTGTGCAAGTAGCCGCGGGTGTGAATACCGTCTCAGCAGTTCGTTACGTCTCTGAGATGAATTATGACCGGCCGCATCAGAGTGCTCTCGCGTCCATGATTTCCTTAGGCCAAAAATGGAGCTTCACATGCTTGTTGCAAATCCGCAGGGAGAATTGTCTTTATCTCAAGTTTTGCAGAAGGCGCCCTAGGGCTGGGACCCATAAATAGGATTCACAACGCGGTTGGAATGTGATTCAACCTCTCGATTGATCGGGAGGTGATGATGTCCCGTCCTCGATTGTGGGGCTTCCGAAGCAACAGTGGCAAATCAACTCGGCTTTGGCGGACGCAGCGAAATTTAGAGCAGAGGCGCAAGAGATCCGCACCTATGGCCTGCAAAGTTCCGAGGTGCGCAAATACACCGATACGATGGGCTGGGTCACCGACCGTTCAATGGCCGTTACCACTCAATCGGAGTCGACAATTACACCGCTTCGTCCGACGAAGGCGCTGGAAGCGCACAACCCCGCTGGCGACGCGTTCCAATGCCTCGAGTTGATTACCAGCCGTGACTATGAAGCAAAGGGTGCTAGCAGCAATAAGGGGGCGGTCTTCCGCAACAAATGCACCTTCCCGGTCGAGGCTATCTGGTGTGTGGGCGAGGAGAGCTGCGCCGCTAAGGGTTATGACAACCTAGGGACGATGCCGGCTAGCCGCGACAAAGGCATTTCCTATGATGCGCAAAAAGTCACCCAGATGAAGGTCCGCTGGAGAGCTTGTCGGTCAGGATTTGCTTATCGGCCCGACCTTAAGGGAACACTGTTCTACGCATGTAAGTAGGCTCGAGAATCGAGATTTACGATTGCAGCTAGTGTCCGCTTTGGGTCGGAAGCGGACACTAGCCTAATGTCCGCTTTGGGTGGAAAGCGGACATTGGCCGCGAGCCATCGCCACGGCCCGAGCGGGTAAACAGCCCGGGTTTTCCCGGGCCGCTCGCTTGGTCTGTGGCCGCGCTTAGCCGCGTTCTGGTTCAGGAGGTGGCGGCGGCGGCGGCGGCGGCGGCGGCGGACACGCGTCGGTCGCCAGTATCACCGATCCATCCGGGCACGTCTGCGTTGCTGGTGGTGGCGGCGGCGGCGGTGGCGGCGGCGGTGGCGGTGGAGGCGGCGGCGGCGACGCAAAATTGTAGATCAGGCTGGCCAGCACCGAGTGCGAAACGAAGCGCGTGCGCACGTCATATTCATTTTCAAACCCGCTGTCGTTCAAGCGATCGGTGCGGAAATAGCGATATTTCACGCCCAGATCGACATTGTCGCTGATGGCGTAGCGCGCACCGGCGATCAATTGCCATGCGAGGCCGCCGTCGTGGATGGTGCCCTGGCCCGGTCCGCCGAAATTAGTGAAGGCAATCTTTTCGCGCGTACTGTGATAGCCAACACCGCCACCACCATAGACGGCGAGTCGATCGGTCAGATTGCCGTCAAGCAAAGCATTGAACATCAGCGACCAGACGCGCGTGCTTCCATTCGCATCGACGTTGAAGCCATTGACGACTTGAGCCGTGCCCGGAAGGGCTTCCTGTCCGACCCCGATCGTTTCGAAGAAGGCGACATCATAACTTTTGTGCTTGGCCCGCTTGTAGCCGAGTTCGCCCTCAACCCGGATGAACCCGAAGTCATAACCGATCACCGCGTCAACATCGACGCCAGTTTTGTATCTTACATCGACGTAATCGAAGCTGGTTCCCATGACGCTGGCCTGGACGGTCTCATCCTGGGGCCACATCGCGCCGCCTTCGAGCCCGGCATACCAGCTTTTGTCCTTCGCCATCGCCGGCGAAACGAGCGACGTCGCGGCCACTGCCGCCAGCATCAAGTATCGCATTGAAAACCCCTGTTTCTCGTTGTTTAGCTAAAACAAATTACACTTAATCAGCGTTAATGACAAATGGCATCTTTGTGGTGGCGGTTTGACGTCCAAAACGTAGGACTCGCGACCGCCGCAGCAGCCAGCACGAGAGCGGCACCATTATGATCTTGCGAATATGATTTCCGCTTTTCAGACGCCCTAAAACAGGGTTGAACATAGCGCACCTCGGCATCAGATTTCTGCAAGATGTTAATCTGCAACGGCGATCCTCACACGTCTTCGTCCGCGCGATTAACTTGCAAGAGTAAGCGGCGGCAGTGCGAGAAAATGAAAACGAATTGCCTCGGTCGAGAGTTCGCTAATGCCCGCAATGGGTCAAAAGCGGACATTAGCAAATTGCGGAGCGAACGGCAGACATTGCCATCTCGCCGCCGAAACCGGTCAGTCCGCTATTGGCAACAAACCGCCATTCTGAAGGCCGCGGCGACCGTCTGCCAATTTTGCGGGCTTCCGCGTTGGCTTCCTGAGATCCGCTTTGGTGGTTCCTCCGCCTCGAACGTCATCAACCCGCCGTCGCGGTGAAAAACCAGCCGGTCGGTCGCGATGTCAATCTGCATTCCGGTGAAGTCGATTGTGCCCAGGTCATTCGGAGTGAGGATGAAGGTCAGATCGTTGCCCTTGCCGAGATCAACGGGGAATCGCGCCGAACGGAGATTGTAGATCGGGACCGAAAATTCGATCCACCGGGGCGAGCGTTTCTCGGCCGCGTCCAAACTCCAACCATAGTCCTGGGTATAATCCTCGATCGGCTCGCCGGCATCGAAGCCCAAGGTGAAATAGACAGCCGCGATGCCGCTGCCTGTCGGGCTGGTCACGTGCAAGATCAGCGGGCCGTTCTTGTTGACCGCCGCTGGCCCTCGCGAGAAGACTGCGGGAACCGGCTTCGGGCGTGTTTCGAGCCGCAGAAAATCGCCTTCGACTTTCCAGGTGCCCTGCGCTTGCTCGTCGAGCGAGCCGGCCGCTAGAAAATATTGGAATTTGCCGTCGGGCCGGAGGATCAGCTCGGATGCCACGTCTGGCCCGTCGTGGAGTCGGTAGTGTCCCGCCAGCCGCCCGCCGGCGACAGCGGACTGGCTGGCCAAAGCCATCGTAACCGTACAAACTATTGTGGTGAGCGCGCGGCCCGCTTTGGATAAGAATTGTTCGAACATCAGTCAGACAATCTGACCCAAATGCCCAATGTCCGCAATGGGCCTGAAGCGGACATCAGGCGCACCGGCATGTACCCAACGAAATTTGACATTCGCGCGCGCTGGCGTATCGGTTTGCGCTTTCCGGCAAGCGTCTGTTTATCAGGCAAACAATCGGCGAGTTTGGCTCCCTCCGTCGCCGCCACGCATCGCCGCGACCGCCCCGGGAGGATGCGATGACGTTGATCAGCCTGGACGACGCCTGGACGATCATCGCCAGCGCCGCAGTGCCGCTCGAGGGCGAAACCGTTCCCCTGACCGAGGCCGCGGGCCGAGTCCTCGCCGCGCCGGTTTACGCCGCGTTCGATTCGCCGCGCGCCGCTGTCTCGACAATGGACGGCTATGCGGTGCGCGATGGCGACGGGCAGACGCTGCAACTGATCGGCACTTCCGCTGCCGGGTCGCGGTTCGCCGGATCGGTGGGTCGTGGGGAGGCGGTGCGGATCTTCACCGGCGCCGCGCTCCCCGAAGGCGCCGACCGCGTAGTCATCCAGGAGAATGTCATCGCCGATGGAGACGGGATCACCATCGCCGAAGCTGGCACCGCCACCTTCATCCGCCAGCGGGCGAGCGACTTCGCTTCGGGCGATGAAGTGCTCGCCGCGGGCAATTTGCTCACCCCCGGCGCGCTGGTCGCGGCGGCTGGGGCGGGGGCTAACGACGTCTCCGTCACCCGCCGCCCGCGAATCGTCACGCTGGCCACCGGCGACGAGCTTCGCCCGGTCGACGCCGCGCCGAGCGATCCCGACCACATCCCCGACAGCCTCGGCCCCGGTCTCGCGGCGATGCTCGGCGCGATGGGTGCGCAAATGCTCGGCCATCATCTGCTCGGCGACGATCTCACGGCGCTCGAGGCCGCCGCCACTGCGGCGGTCGCGCGCTGCGAGCTGGTGGTCGTCACCGGCGGGGCGTCGGTCGGCGCGCGCGATCATGCCAAGTCGATGTTCGCGCCGCTGGGGATGGAATTGCTGTTTTCGAAAGTCGCGATCAAGCCGGGCAAGCCGGTGTGGCTCGGGCGGGTCGGCGAGACGTTGGTGATGGGGCTTCCCGGCAACCCGAGTTCGGCGATGGTCACCGCGCGATTGCTGCTCGCGCCTTTGGTCGCGGGGCTGCTCGGCCAGCGCCAGCCCGCCCCGGTCGAGTGGCTCACTTTGCCGCTCTCCGCGCCGCTCCAAGCCACCGACGACCGCGAGACGTTCGTCCGCGCGACACTCGGCCCCGACGGCCTCATCCCGCTCGCCAACCAGGATTCGGGCGGGCAGCGCGCGCTCGGAATTGCCCGCTGGCTGGTGCGCTGCCCGGCGGGGCAGGCGGCGCTTCAACCCGGAACCCGAGTCGCCGCGCTGGCCTTCTAGCGGCGCCAGTCGCCCGACTTGCCGCCCGATTTCGCGACCAGCTCGACCGCCTCGATCACCATCCCCCGGTCGATCGATTTGAGCATGTCGTAAATCGTCAGGCAGGCGACCGAGACCGCGGTCATCGCCTCCATCTCGACCCCGGTGCGCCCGGTGCAGCGTGCTTCGGCGGTGACATGGAGGCCGGGGAGGAAGGCGTCGGGGGTGATCTTTACCGTCACCCCGTCGAGCCCGATCGGGTGGCACAGGGGAATCAGCGTGCCGGTCTGCTTGGCGGCCATGATCCCGGCCAGTTCGGCGATGGCGATGACGTCGCCCTTGGCCGCGCGCCCGCCGGTGAGGTGTTCCAACGTCTCGGCTTTCATCCGCACCCGGCCGGCGGCGGTCGCGGCGCGCACTGTCTTGTGCTTGGTCGAGACATCGATCATCCGCGGCCGCCCGTCGGAGTCGAAGTGTGTGCCCGCCATATTATCGCTCCATCAGCCGCGGCATCACCTCCACCAGATTGCACGGCTTCGTCGCGGCATCGAGTTGCGGCGCGATCACGCTCCACCCGTCGCGCACCGCCCCGCCCGATCCGGGCAGGCAGAAGATGAACGTGCCGCCCGCGACCCCGGCGCAGGCGCGCGACTGCATCGTCGACAGCCCGATCTTGTCGTAACTGACTCGGTGGAACACCGCCGCGAACCCCTCGATATGCTTGTCGAACATCGGCTGCAGCGCCTCGGGGGTGACGTCACGGCCGGTCAGGCCGGTGCCGCCGGTCGAGATGATCACATCGATCTCGGGCCGGTCGATCCACGCCTTCGCGGCGGCACGAATTGCCTCGATATCGTCGGGTATGATCGCGCGGTCGACCAGCCGATGCCCCGCCGCCTCCACGGCACCGACCAGATAGCCGCCCGACGTGTCGGTCAGCTTGGTCCGCGTGTCTGACACGGTCATGATCGCGATCCCGACTTGCTTGCTCATTCCGTCGTCTCCCATCGCGCGCGGTCGGCGTGGTCGCCCTCGCGCGCTTCGATCCACACCGCGCCATCGCCGCGTCGCTCGCGCTTCCATAACGGCGCGTCGGTCTTTAGCCGATCCATCATATAGTCGACAGCGTCGAACGCCGCGCGGCGGTGGTGCGAGGCGGCGGCGACGAACACGATTGGCTCGCCCGCCGCGACGGCGCCGACCCGGTGGACGATGTGCACCGCCGCGACCTCGAACCGCCGCCGCGCATCCTCGGCAATTTCGGCGATGGCCTCACCGCTCAGCGTGGGATGATGGTCGAGCCATAATTCGCTGACCGCGCCGTCGTCGTCGCGGACCAGCCCGGTGAAGCTGGCGATCGCGCCCGCCCCTTGCACCGCGCGAGTGAAGGCGTCGAGCAGCGCGGCGGGGTTGATCGGCTCGGAGGAAATCATGCTCATCCCCCGCTCACCGGCGGCAGGAAAGCGGCCTCGGCCACCCCCGCGATCGGGGCGGGACGGGTGGTCAGTACATCGTCGAGTGCAATCCGTACCTTGGCGTCGAGCACATCGGGAAAGTCCGCGCCGAGCCACGCCCGAAGCGCTTCGCTGTCCGCGATATTTGCCGGAACCGCGCGATCGATTGCGCCGGCCCCGACCGCATCGCGCAATCGTCCGAAAAAGGTCGGCCTCATCCCCCGGTGACCGACATGTGCCGCTTGACCCCTTGTGTCAGCGTCGGCGCAATGCGGAAATCGTGTGACAGCGGTTTGTGCCGCATCGCCCCCGCGATCCTCGCCCTCAGCGCCGCTTCGTCGCCGCTCCGCAACAACCCGCGCAAATCGGTTCGCGCATCATGGCCAAGGCACAAATACAGCTGCCCGGTGCAGGTCACCCGCACGCGGTTGCACGACCCGCAGAAATTGTCGCTGAGCGGGGTGATGAACCCGATTGTCCCGCCCGCGTCGGTTCGGACATAACGCGCCGGGCCACCGGTGTTGAGCGTCAGCGGAGTCAGGCTCCAGCGCTCGGCGAGCCGCCGCCGCACTTCGGTCATCGGCACATGCTGGTCGATCCGCTCGGCCTCGACATCGCCCAGCGGCATCACCTCGATAAAACTGATCGCCGCCCCGCGCGCCCGCGCCCACTCGGCCAGCGCGACCACCTCGTCCAGATTGTCATTGGCCAGCGCGACGGTGTTGATCTTGACCGCAATCCCCGCGGCGATCGCCGCATCGACCCCGGCGATGACCCGGTCGATGTCGCCGTCGCGGGTGATCCGGGCGTAGGTCGCGGGGTCGAGGCTGTCGATCGAGACATTGATCCGCCGCACCCCGTGCCGCGCCAGCGCCGCCGCATGGTCGGCCAGCCGCGTGCCGTTGGTGGTGATCACCAGTTCGTCGAGCGCGCCCGATCGAAGGTGCCGCGACAGGCCTTCGACCAAGCCGACGAACCCCTTGCGAACCAATGGCTCGCCCCCGGTCAGCCGCAGCTTGCGGATACCCATGCCGATGAACAGGCTCGCCAATTGGTCGAGCTCGGTCAGGCTAAGGACTTCTGCACGCGGGAGAAATTCCATCCGCGCGGGCATGCAATACGCGCATCTCAGGTCGCAGCGGTCGGTCACCGACAAGCGCAGGTAGGTGATGCTCGCAGTGCGACTGTCGATCACTTCACCGCCTCCAGCGCGAGCCGAACCGCGACGTACAGGATCAGCAATGCCGTCACGATCCGCACCCAGTCCGGCGCGATCTTTTTGGCTCCAAGCCCAGCGCCGATGACCCCGCCGACCACCACCGCGGGGAACAGCAAGGCATAGTCACCGATCACCGCCCCGGTCTGCGCGACGCCCTTGCTCGCCTGCCCCGCGAGACCGGCAATCGAGTTGACCAGGATGAAAGCCGCGCATGTCGCTGCAATCCTCCGCGGCGCGTCCCAGCGCAACACATAAAGCAACGGCGCGAGGAATATCCCGCCGCCGATCCCGACCACCCCGGCCAGGAAACCCAGCACGCCGCCAGCCACCGGTTCGATCCAGCGCGGCCCCGGCGCGAGCTCGATCTCGCGCTTCCACACCGGCTGCCACAACAGGGTAAGGCCAGCCACCAGCAGCGAGGCCGCAAGTAGGCCGATGAAATAGTCCTTCGGGATGTGGAGCGACCCGCCGATCCATGCCGCTGGCACCGAGGTGACGAACAATGGCCACGCCCGCCGCCAGTCGAGATGCCCGGCGCGGGCGAACCGCCAGGTGCCGACGCTGACCACCAACACGTTGCACGCCAGCGACAGGATCGGCACCGCGCGATAGTCGGTCCCGGCAAGCACCAGCAAAGCGGTATAGGTCGACCCCCCGCCGAACCCGGCAATGGCATAGAACAACGCCGTGACGAAAAACGCGCCCGCCAGTCCGATCATTAGATCTTGCGCGCCGCGACGATTGGCCCGCCCTTGCCTTGCTGGACCAGGATCGCGCTGAGCAGCGCTCGGTCGGCGGCAGGCGCCACGCCGAACCGTGCCGCCGCACCGTTCCAGTTCCCGAGCGCCCGCAATTCGGTGACGATGTTGTGGTGGGGCAGGGTGCGGCCACCATTCTCCCCCGCCCGGATCGCGACATTGCGGACGCGCGGGTCGTACCGCACCAGCCATACCGTAGCCGGCTTGGCGCTCTTGGCCTGGCCGATCGTCACGTTGCCGCCACCAACCTCGATCACCGGCCCACCCTTCGGCCCGCCGACCTCGAGCAGGCGCGCGAAATGGCCTTTGTCGGCACCAGTCATCGAGTCGCGTCCGTTGACGATCACTTGCGGAGTCGCGACATTGCCGCGCCCGCTCGAATTGGCGAAATCCCATTGCCGCTGAGTATATTGGGGCTTGGCGAAATTGTCCTTCCAGCCGAGCTGGTCCCAGTAAGTCACCGCGAAGCTGAGCGCGAGAATGCCCTTCTTGCCGGCGACCGCATTGAGATTGGCATTGGCCGGCGGGCAGGATGAGCAGCCCTGGCTCTGGTACAGTTCGACCACCACCGGGTTGAGGTCGTCGCCGGCGACTTGCGACCCGGGGGTGGCGCCTCCCGACGAGCAAGCGGCGAGCGCCGCACAGGCTACTAAGATCGATCCGCGCATGTCGTTAAATCCCCGCATACCAGGCGTAATCGGCCACATCTTCCCAGAAACCGCCCTTGCCCTGGTACAGATTGTCGATCCGGTCGCGGGCCTCGATCCGCATCACGAACTTGGCATGCTTGTAGCCGAGGTGCCGCTCGACCCTCAGCCGAATCGGCGCGCCATGCCCGATGGCCAGCCGCCGGTTGTTCATCAGCAGCGCCATGATCGTTTGCGGATGGAAGGCGTCGTACAGATCGATCGATTCGTAATACGGTCGTCCGTCGCTGTCGTCGGCGCAGTGGAACACGATATATTTGGTCCGGTCGGTCAGGCCCGCGGCCTTCAGGATATCGCCGAGCATCGGCCCCTGCCACTTGCCGATCGCGCTCCACCCCTCGACGCAATCGTGGCGGGTGATCTGCGCGCGCTGGGGGAAGGCGCCAAGATCGTGCAGCGATAGGCTGAGCGGTCGTGTCACCAATCCATCGACCACCAGCCGCCAGTTGGCGAAATTGCTCGCTGCATGCGCAGCATAGTCGCTCGACCCAGGCTGGGTGTTGCCGTTCGTCCGAAACACCGGCGACATCTGGTCGGGCCGATATTCGCGCGCCAATCCCCCCGCGACCAGCCGCTGGGCATTCAAATGCAGTTGCTCCGCCCCGGTCAGGATATTCCGGAACTTGGGGTCAGCGTTCAATTTGTCGCACCCGCCGAGCAGCAGCCCGCCCGCGCCAAGCGTCATTCCGCCAAGCAGATCGCGCCGGTTCATTGCTCGATCTCCGCTTTCGGCACCTTGCCGGGCAAGCGGTAATAACCGCTCAGCATCGAGCGCAATTCGTTGATCGGCCCGGCCAGCACGACCATCGCGATATGGACGAAGAAGAAGCCAACCAATGCCACCATCGTGATGAAGTGGATTGAGCGCGCCGACTGCCGACCGCCGAAGATGTCGAGCAGCCAGCCCCAACCAGCATCCATCGCCGGCGACAGGGTCAGTCCGGTCAGGATGATCAGCGGCAGCATCACGAACAGCACCGACGAGTAAGCCAGTTTCTGGAGGATATTATATTTGAGCGCCGCTGCCCCCGTCGGAAATTTGAGCTGCGCATGGTCCTTGATGTCGGCCCACACATGCGCTGGCCGCGCCTCGTCGCGATCGATTGCGAGGTCGCGTTTGAAGTGCCGATTGCGCAAGCTGATGATCATGTAGGCGGTGAGGTTGAGCGCCAGCACCCAGGCGAAGGCGAGGTGCCACAGCCGTGCATCGGCCAGGCTATAGCCCGACGGAATCGTGATCCAGCCGGGAAACGCACGGGTCTGTTGGCTGCCGTCCTTGTCGGTCCACCGCCCGAGCACGCCGGTGGTCTCGACCCTGGCCGGCCCGACACTGACGAAGCCGGTGTGCTCGGTCGATCCGATTTCGAGCCAGGCATGGTCGGCGTTGGCGCCATAATGCCCCCAATAGAGACGCGGGTGGGCGTTGAAGATCATCAGCCCGCTCATCAGCATCACCGCCAGCGTGACGACATTGGTCCAGTGCCATAACCGGGTCGAAACGCGGTGCCGCTTGACCACGTCGCCGGGTCCGGGCCCAACGTCGGCAACCGGCGCTTCGACGTCTTGGTCGGCTGCAACACTAGCCATCGGCATGTTCCGATCGACGGGAGGAGGTTGCCTTATCGCTAAGCGGTGATAGTTAGTCGGTCAACTCACTTTGTGGAATATGATCGATGGGCCGCCCCGCAACCGCCAAGAAAGACCGGCTGATCAACGCCGCGATGCGCCGCTATCACCATGATGGGGTGGCGGCCTCGTCGATCGCAGCGGTCGCCCGCGATGCCAATGTCCCGACCGGCAACGTCTATTATTATTTCCGCTCGAAGGATTCGCTGACCAAGGCGGTCATCGACCGCTGGTGCGACCGGGTCCGCGCCAGCCTGGCGGCGCATGAAGCGCATTCCGACCCGCTCGACCGGATCCGCTCGTATGTCGCCAGCGCCGGGGATCGACGCCAGGCCTATACCGATCACGGCTGCCCGCTCGCCGCGCTGGGCATGGACCTGCGCTCCGCTCCCAGCGCGATCGGCAGGCAAAGCGGCCGTCCGCTGGCGCTCATCCGCGCTTGGCTGGCGACGCAATTTGCTGAAAACGATCGCGCTTCCGCCGCGAGCCACGCCGATTTTGCGATGGCCTCGCTCCAGGGCAGCTTCGCGCTCGCCCATGCCGCGGGTGATCCGGTCATCGTCGCGCATAATGTCACGCACTTACTCGACTGGATCGATAGCCTTTCCGCTCCTATATAAGCGATATGCTCGCGCTCATCCTCTTGTGGCTCGCCACCGTCCTGCTGATGGAAGGCTTTGCCTACGTGATGCACCGCTGGGTGATGCACGGGCCGGGCTGGTTCCTGCACAAGAGCCACCATCGCCCGCGCGACGGCTGGTTGGAGCTCAATGATCTATACGCCCTGATCTTCGCGGTGCCGTCGCTGCTGCTGATCAATCGTGGGCTGATGGGTGGCCTCGGCCCGGGAGCGATCGCCATCGGGATCGGGATCGCCACCTACGGGATGATCTATTTCGGCTTCCACGACGTCATCGTCCACCGCCGGATGAAGCATCGATACATCCCCAAGTCGGCCTATATGAAGCGGATCGTCCAGGCCCACCGGTTGCACCACGCGGTCGAAAGCAAGCATCACGGCTTGAGTTTCGGCTTCCTCGTTGCCCCGCCGCTCGACAAACTGATGCTCCAGCTGGAATCGAGCCGCGCCAAGCTTCGTGAACCGACTCGCCGCCCCGCTGCTTAGGCCGGCGCAGTCCACAGATTGTTGCGCGCAGCCTTGGGTGCGGGAAGCACCGCCATCGCCAGTGCACTTCCGAAGTGGAGCAACTTCTCGCCCTTTGACACCACCGTGCGGCTGTCCCACGCCCGCGTTCCTCGCCTGACCACCCGCGCCCCGATCGCCCCATAGACGTTGGCCGCCGCAAGCACCGCCAGCCGCGCCCGGAACGGTAGCCGAGCCGCGCCGGTCCGTGCCGACCGGCGATATTTCCACGACAGATCGACCAGCCTTTTGGCCATCGCCGCAACCTGCTTCCGAGCCTCAGGAGCGGCGATACTCGCCGGGTCGTCGGGGTCGAGCCCGGCCTCGACCAGCCAGTCGCGCGGCAAATAAATTCGCCCTTGCTCGGCATCGGGGACGATGTCGCGCGCGATATTGGCGAGCTGAAACGCGATCCCGAGGTCGCTTGCCCGGTCGAGCGTATCGCGATCGGTCGGGTCGACCCCCATCACCGCCGCCATCATCGATCCGACCGCGCCGGCGACATAGTAACAATAAGCGAGCATTTCCTGTTCATTGGCCGGGGTCCAGCCATTGGCGTCGAGTGCGAAGCCCTTCAAATGATCGTCGATCGTCCGCGTCGGGATGGCGACTTCGGCGGCGACCAGCCCCAATGCGTCAAACGCGGTTTCGCCGGTGGTTTTCTCAGCCAAAGCGGCTTTGGTCAGCGCCTCGATCCGCGCCTGTCCGGCGGCGGGATCGGCGGGGGCCTGCGCGTCATGGCCGAGCGTCTGGCCGTCGGTCAGATCGTCGCACGCGCGGCACCAGGCGTAGAGCAGCCACGATCGCTCGCGGGTGGCCGGATCGAACAATCGGCTCGCGCTGCGGAAGCTTTTCGACCCCTTGGCGATGATCGCCCCCGACGCAGCGACCAGCGCCGCTCGTTCATTCGGCTCCTCGGCACTCGACGCGCCACTCATCCAACGATCAGCCCGGCGGTCGCCTTGGCGCTTCCGACCACTCCTGGAATGCCCGCGCCGGGATGCGTTCCAGCGCCGACGAAATAGAGGTTATCGAGCACGTCATCGCGATTGTGGACCCGGAAATAGGCGCTCTGGGTAAGCACCGGCTCGAGGCTGAAGGCGCTGCCGAGATGCGCGCCGAGGTCGTCGGTGAAATCGGCCGGGGTGTAATGGAAGATCGTTTCGATCCGCTGGCGGATGTCGGGGATCAGAAGTTTCTCGATCCGGTCGATCACGACGTCCTGGTAGCGCGGCCCCTCGACCGCCCAGTCGACGTCCATCTTGCCGCGATGCGGCACCGGCGCGAGCGCGTAGAACGCAGAGCAGCCAGAAGGCGCCATCGACGGATCGGTGACGGTCGGGTGGTGCAGGTAAATCGACGGGTCCGCGGCCAGCACGCCGTTCTTGTAGATGTCCTTGAGCAACGGCCCGTAGCGATCTGAAAACAGGATCGAGTGATGCGGGATGTCGGGAAATTCGCCCTTCAGCCCGAAGTGAACCACGAACAGGCTCGGCGAGAAGGTGCGGCGCTTGAGTTTGCCTTGCGCCTGGCCGCCACGCGGATGATCCTTGATCAGGCCATAGCTGTGGACCACGTCGCCATTGCTGGCGACCAGATCGGCCTTGATCTCGCCTTTGGCGGTGACCACCCCGGTCACGCGGTTACCCGAGGTGGTGATCTGCTCGACCGGCTCGCCTAGCCGAACCGTCCCGCCCAATCGCTCGAACAGTCGCACCATGCCGTTGATCAGCGCACTGGTGCCGCCCATCGCGAACCACACGCCGCCGTCGCGCTCGAGCTTGTGAATCAGCGCATAAAGCCCACTGGTGTTCATCGGATTGCCGCCGACCAGCAAGGTGTGGAACGACAGCGCCTGGCGCAATTTGTCGCTCTTCACGAATTTGGAAACCATCGAGTAAACCGACCGCCACGCCTGATATTTGATCATTGCCGGCGCAGCCTTGAGCATCGACGCAAAGTCGAGGAACGGCACAGCGCCGAGCTTCACATAGCCTTCCTGATAGACGCCCTCGGCATATTTCAGGAATCGGTGGTAACCCGCGACATCGTCCGGATTGAGCGCCGCGATCGCTTTCTCGAGCGCCACATCGTCATTCGAATAATCGAAGGCAACCCCGTCATTCCACATCAATCGGTAGAATGGAGTGACAGGCGCGAGGGTCACGTCGTCGGCCATCTTTTGTCCCGACAGCGCCCAGAGTTCCTCGAGGCACGGGGGGTCGGTGATCACCGTCGGCCCGGCGTCGAACGTGTAGCCGTCCTTGTCCCACACATAGGCCCGCCCGCCGGGACGGTCGCGGGCCTCGATCAGGGTCGTCGCGATCCCCGCCGATTGCAGCCGGATGGCGAGCGCGAGCCCGCCGAAGCCGGCGCCGATGACGATCGCAGTCTTGGGTGCGGTGGTCGGCATGTCGCTCACGAAATCATCGCCTTTAGAGCCTTTATCAGAGGTACGGGCGGCTTGCCCGTCAGGATGCGCAATTTGTCGCTCGACGTTAGTTTGCCAGCGTAGAACCGCGACACCAATACCTCTTTGAGACGGTAGAAATGGGTAAATACCTTGACTCGCTGCTCAGGCGCTGCGGCCCGGAACAGCAGGCGATTGAGCAACCGATAGAAACCGCCGTCGCGCCAATGGCCGAGAAAACGCGTGCGTGTCCATGCCGAAATCGACGGGCCGCCAAGATCGGGCAGCTGGGATAGTGCGATGGCGTTGGCCGCGGCCAAAGGCAGCGAGTAACCGGTGGTGGGGTGGAAGAAGCCGCCCTTCAGTCCGAGCCGCGCGACCGGGTCGGCGGCGGGCCAGAATATATTGGGGTCGCCGCCGAGCAAGATCGGCAACAGCCCGACTTCCTCGCGCAACGGCTTGCCCTTCCAGCCCTGGATCGTGGCATAGTCGCCGATCCGGGCCCGGATCGCTGCGACATCGAGCTCGGCCCCGTCGGTATAATATGTGTCCTCGACCAGCAGCCGGTCGGGCGCGAACGGCAGGCTGTAGACGAAGCGATAGCCGTCGGACTGGTCGACCGTGGCGTCCATGATCATCGGGGCCGTCAGGCCGTGACCGGGCGCGTGCAATTCGATCCCGACGAACTTCTGCCACGCCAGCTCCAATCCCGGCATCGGCCCGTCGGGCCCGCGCGCGTCGATTACGCCGTTCGCCGCGATTATCGTCCCATCGTCTAAAGTGATTCCGACAGGCGACAGCGAGGCCACCGCGGTGCCGAGCTTCCACTGGCTTGGCGACAGTCGCTCGCGGACCAGTGCGTCGAGCCCTTCCGATTGGACGCTGTTATAGCCGAAGCCGAGCGTTCGCTTGCGCCCCGGGAAGCGCACCGTGTGGCTCGGCCAGCGGATCGGTCTCATCGCTTCGACCAGCGCCAGCTCGTCACCAGCGACGTCGCCATCGAAGTAGGACCAGACATGATTGCCACCGAAGCAGTCGCCCGCCTCGACCAGCAGCAACGGTTGATCGGGGCGCCGCGCCGCGATTGCCAGCGCGGCGAGCGATCCCGCCAGGCCTCCACCAACGATGATCAGGGGCTTGTTCGAACGCATCGCCGCTCGCCTTAGAGTCATCGCGCTGGTAAGGCCATGCCAATGGAGTGGGGAAAGAGTCTGATCTGGCCGGCGCTGGCCAGCGCGATCGCGATGTCGCTGATCGTCGCGGTTCGCTATCTGGCGACCAGCGGCGGTTTCGCCTGGCTCACTCGGCGCATCCATCCCGGCCTTTACACCGGCCTCGACCGCCAGATCCGCTCGGAACTATTCTGGTCGCTGTTAAGCGCATCGCTCTACGGGGTGCCTGCCGGTATCCTGTTGTGGGGATGGGATAAATTCGGCTGGACCAAGCTCTATACGAAACCGCTGCTCTATCCGCTTTGGTGGCTTCCCGTGTCGGTCCTAGCCTATCTCGCGCTGCACGACACCTGGTTCTACTGGACCCACCGCTGGATGCATCGCCCTGCAATCTATCGCCGGGTCCACGCGGTCCATCACGCCAGCCATCCCCCCACCGCCTGGGCGGCAATGAGTTTCCACCCGTGGGAATCGCTAACCGGCGCAGTGGTTATCCCGGCGCTGATCCTGACCATCCCGATCCACGTCGCAGCGCTTGGTGTGGTGCTCACCATCATGACCGTGATGGGGGTCACCAATCATATGGGGTGGGAGATGTTTCCGAAGCGTCTCGTTAATGGCCGAGCAGGATATTGGCTGATAACCGCAAGCCATCACCAACTCCATCACCAACGGAACAAATGCAATTATGGCTTATATTTCCGGTTTTGGGATCGCCTCTGTTCTACCGATGGCGGCCTTGGCAGTTTCGAGCCTCGCCGTGCCCGCGCCAGCCCCGGCCCAATCGCCAGCGACGACGAACATCGTGGTCGAGATCGTCGGGCTGCGTGACGCCCGCGGTGTGGTTCAACTCTGCCTGACCCGCGAGCCCAAGGGCTTTCCCGACTGCAAGGGCCCCGGCAACCTGCATGCCACGATCGGCGCCTCGCTCGCGCCGCTGCGCTACGAGTTCCGCTCGGTTCCGCCCGGCACCTATGCGGTTTCGGCATTTCACGACGCCAACAACGACGGCAAGCTCAATACCATGCTCGGTATGCCGACCGAGGGATTCGCCTTCTCGCGCAATCCCGCCATGCGGATGCGCGCCCCGCGTTTCAACGAAGCGTCGTTCGAGACTTACGGCCGGCCGCTCGAGTCGCTCACAATGAAGTATCTTCTCTAAGCCTTTCAATGGTTTGGCAAGAATTTGCTCGGCGAGGAATCGCGGATGTTCAGCGACGGATGCGTGCGGCTCGAGAACGCCGCACGGCTGGCACGTTGGCTTTTCAACGGCAAGCTCTGCGGGGTTGCTAGGGCTTGAGCAACGCCGCGGCGGCGTCCGCCTCGCGCTTCAGGTTGCGTGCCAGTTGCGCTATCCCGCTGTGGTAAGGTGGGGGGATGAAAATGTCGCGATAGTCCTGCGCTGCCGCCGCGCGCAGCGTCCATGACGGATCGATCAGGTGCGGGCGGGCCAGCGCCACCAGATCGGCTCGGCCCGAGGCAAGGATCGCATTGGCCTGATCGGGTTCGGTGATGTTGCCGACGGCCATCGTCGCCAGCTTTGCTTCGTTGCGGATCTTGTCGGAGAAGGGCGTCTGGAACATCCGCCCGTAGACCGGCTTGGCGTCGGTCCAGGTCTGGCCGGCGGAAACGTCGATCAAATCGGCACCGGCCTCGGCGAAGGCACGGGCGATCTCGACCGATTCGTGGGGAGTGACGCCATTCTCGCCGGCCCAGTCAGTCGCCGAAATCCGCACCGACATCGGGCGCTCCGACGGCCAAATCTCGCGCATCGCAGCGAATATCCCGAGCGGGTAGCGCAGGCGGTTGGCAAGGCTGCCGCCATAATTATCCTCGCGCCGGTTCTGAAGCGGCGTGATGAAACCTGACAGAAGATAGCCGTGCGCCGCATGCAGTTCGATCATGTCGAAACCGGCATCGATCGCCATCCGGGTCGACTCGACGAACTGATCCCGGATCGCGTCCATCTCGGCGCGGGTCAGCGCACGCGGCACCGCATTGCCAGCGCTCCACGCGACATCGCTCGCCGCGACCAATGGCCAATTGCCCTCTGCCAGCGGCGCGTCCGCTTGCTCCCAGCCGAGCTGGGTCGATCCCTTGGCGCCCGAATGGCCGAGCTGGAGGCAGATCTTGGCTTTGCAATTGGCATGGGTGAAATCGGTGATCCGCCGCCACGCGGCGACATGCTCGGCCGACCACATGCCGGCGCAACCTGGGCTGATCCTGGCAGTCGGCGAAACGCACGTCATCTCGGTGAACAGCAGCCCTGCGCCGCCCATTGCCCGCGCTCCGTAATGCACCAGATGGAAGTCGCCCGGCGTTCCATCAACAGCTGAATACGTTGCCATTGGCGAGACGACGATCCGGTTTTCGAGGCGCATCTCGCGCAGGCTGAACGGCGCGAACATCGGCGGGGCTGACTTGGCCTCGCCGGTCGCCCGCTGCCAGAAGTTGCGCTCGACCTTCCCCAGCCAGTCGGGATCGCGAAGCCGCAAATTTTCGTGGCTGATGCGCTGGCTGCGGGTCATCAGCGAATAAGCGAATTGCCACGGCTCGAAATCGAGATAACGATCAAGCGTCTCAAACCACTCGGTCGAGTTGCGAGCGCTATTCTGAAGCTTCAGCACCTCGAGGCTTCTCTCGGCCTGATATTCCTCAAGCGCTTGGGCGATCGGAAGACCGGGGCGATTGAGCACATCAGCGAGCTTGATCGCATCCTCGAGCGCCAGCTTGGTCCCCGACCCGATCGAGAAATGCGCGGTATGCGCGGCGTCGCCGATCAGGATGGTGTTGCCCTCGCTCCATCGATCGCAGCTTATCCGGCGAAAGTTGAGCCACGCCGCAGCGCCCTGCAGATGGGCGGCGTTGCTGAGCAACGGCTGGCCGTCGAGGTAGCGGGCGAAGATGGTTTCGCAGCGGGCGATGACCGCGGCCTGGTCCATCGTCTCGAAGCCCAGACCGCGCCAGGTTTCGGGCGAACATTCGACGATGAAGGTCGAGCAATCGGGGGCAAAGCGATAAGCGTGCGCCCAGATCCAGCCCGCCTCGGTCGGTTCGAAGGCGAAGGTAAAGGCGTCGAAGATTTTGGGCGTGCCGAGCCAAATGAACTTGTTGGCGCGCTGATCGACTTCGACCCCGAAGGCGTCGGGCCGCAAGTCGCGAATCCGGCTGTTGATGCCATCGGCCGCGATCAGCAGGTCGTAATCGATCCAAGCGGCCGGATCAGGATCGCACTCGTGGTCGTAGAAGATCTCGACTCCTAGCGCTTCCGCGCGGTGCGCAAGCAGGTCGAGCAGATGCTTGCGCCCAATGCCGATGAAGCCATGGCCTGAGGAGCGCAGGCATTCGCCGCCGATATGCACGTCGATATCGTCCCAATGGGCGAAACTGTCGCTGATCGCGGCGGCCGACACGGGGTCATTGGCCATCAGATTCTCGACCGTCTGGTCGGAAAACACGACTCCCCAGCCGAACGTTACGCCGCGCGGATTGCGTTCGAACAGGCGGATTTCGTGACGCGGATCACGCAGTTTCATCGAGATGGCGAAGTAGAGACCCGCCGGTCCCGCGCCGATGCAGGCAATCTTCATCCGCGTTTCAAATCGTCGCCTACATCCGCCCCGATTTCCGACAGGAATCGATCGATCGCGGTGTTGAAGGCATGGTCTTGTTCAAGATTGGAGAGATGGCCGGCTCCGACAACCACCTCCAGTTGCGCCCCCGTAATCAGCCCCGCCAATTGCTCCGAAAGGGCAGGTGGGGTGATGCTGTCTTCGTCGCCGACCAGCACCAAGGTCGGCACCCGAACCGCTCGTGCTCGATCGACCTGATCGGCGAGCCAGACGGCGCGCGCCCCGATGACATAGGCCGCCGGATCGATCCTGCTCATCGTCTCGATCAGCGCTTCGTGCATCGCCGGGGTTGCGGCCTTGCCGAGCAATGCACCGGCGCGGGCTTCGGCGAGGCCGCGCATGCCGAAGGCGCGGCTGGCGGCCTCTGACCGGTCGAAGATCGACTGGCCGTCGGGATGGACCGCGAAACTGTCAGCGAGGATCAGCGAGGCACAGCGCGACGGCGCGGCGGCATGGAGCGCGAGGGCGATCACTCCGCCAAGCGATAGCCCACAGATGTGCGCTCGGTCGATGTCAAGCGAGTCCATCGCGGCGAGGATGGCGGAGGCGAAATCGTCGCGGGTGACATCGGGCCTAGGGTCGCTTTCACAATAGCCCGGATAATCGATCGCGATGGAGCGACGCGACTGGCCGAAATAAGCGAGTTGCGGTGTCCACACCGATTTGTCCGACCCGACACCGTGCAGGAAGATGATTGGCGTTGCATCACCATCGCCACTTTCGACGACTCCGATCGCGCCTTTATTGGTATCAATCGCCCCCATCGTACCATGATGACGGCGCGTCGCGGCTTTGCAAGTCGCATGGCGAACGGTAGCGTTCCCGGCGATGACCAGCATGACGATCAATGGCGAGGCGTTGCGCTTCGATCTCGACCCGGCGACACCGTTGCTTTGGGCGCTTCGCGATGCGGCCAATCTGACCGGCGCCAAATATGGCTGCGACAGCGGCGAATGCGGCGCTTGCACGGTAATCGTCGATGAGCGCGCGGTGACGAGCTGCAACGTGTCGATCGGGTCGCTCGAAGGGGCCGAGGTAGTCACCATTGAGGGGCTATCGCCGAACCGAGCTCACCCGATCCAGCAAGCCTGGGCGGCCGAACAGGTCACTCAGTGCGGTTATTGCGAGCCGGGGCTGATCCTGGCGATCGCTGCGCTGCTCAAGGCCAATCCGCGGCCGAGCGAAACCGAGATCGAGGCACTGCCCAACATCTGTCGTTGCGGGATTGCACCGCGCATGAAGAAAGCGATTGCGCGGGCGTCGATCGCGATGACCGGGGGCGACAGCTTGGGTTCGATTGCTCGGGAGGCCGGAGTAGCTCCGTCCGTCGCGCCCGAACAACGGTTCAGCAATGGCTCATCTGGCGAGTCGCAAATTCCAGGGCAGTAAGACACTCGCTTGGAGCGTAAAATGCGTAAGTTCACCCTATTATTGCTCGCTACCAGCGCCGTTCCGGCGATGGCCGCGGCGCAGGAAGAAGGCGGGCGTCACTGGCGTCAGCAGCAGCAATCGGAGCAATCGGACAACCGCCCGGCGCGCGAAGAACGCGCTGAGCGTCCCGAGCGGTCGCAGCAAAACGAACAGCGCCAGCAGGCGCAGGCCGAACGCCAGGCGCAGCGCCAGCAGCAGCAGGGCGAGCGCCAAGCGCAGATTCAGCAGATGCAGGCGGCTCGCCAAGTGCAAGTTCAGCAGATGCAGCAGCAGCAGCAGGCCCAGCAACAGCAGGTCCAGGCCGAACGCCAGAACAATGGCCAGCGTGGCGCCTTCTTTGGCGGTCGCGATCGGCGCGAGCGCGAACAGAGTGTCCAGAATGCCCAGCGCAATGGGCAGGCGTCGCAGGACGAGCGGATGCAGCAATATCGCCAGATGATGGAACAGCGCCGCGCCCAGCTCGGTGGCCAGCGGCCGTCGCAGGACGGCGGACCGGTGCCGCGCCAAGGCTACTATCGCCCGGTGCCCGGCACCAACCCCAACGCCGGCCAGCCGACCCCGGAGAATCGCGATGCCCGGCTGACCGCGCGGCATTTCGATCGCAATGACCGCAACCAATGGTCGAACAATTGGCGCAACGACAATCGCTACGACTGGCGGCGCTATCGCGACCGGCATCATTCGACGTTCCGGATCGGCTTTTACTTCGATCCGTTCGGCTACAGCTACAACCGATTCGGGATCGGGTCGTACATGTACCCGGGCTATTACCAGTCGAATTACTGGATCAGCGACCCGTGGCAATATCGCCTGCCGCCGGCCTATGGCCCGTATCGCTGGGTGCGCTATCACAATGACGCACTGATGATCGATACGTGGACCGGCGAAGTGGTCGACGTGATCTATGGCTTCTTTTGGTAGAGAAAGCCCGACCGTTGGTAGAACAGGGCGTCGCGGCACTTGTCGCGGCGCCCTTGCCGTTTTAGCGGCCCAATACACTCTGACTCGGGAATATTGACATGACCGCTCGCGCCTCCACGATTGCCTTGCTCCTTTCGACCGCCTTGCTAGGCGGCTGCGCGACCAGCGCTGCGCAGCCAGTGGTGGCGATGGCGCCGCTGCCGGCCCCGGTGCCGGTCGTCGAGGTCAACGTCCACGACCGATTGTTCAAACTGTTCGCCGACAGCGACGAGGCGAGCCTCAAGCTCAACCCGATGAGCGGTATTTACCGCGGCGATTTGCGCTATGCCGACCAGTTCGGCGATGGCATTACCGATGCGTATTACGACGCCCAGCGCGGCGCGGCGGTAAGCGATCTCGCCAAGCTCCACGCAATCGACCGCGCACAGCTCAACGCCACCGACCAGCTGGCATATGACGTATTCGAATATTCGACCAAGGACGGCATCGAGGGACTTAGCCCGGCGCTGCTCAAGCTGACCACGCCGCGGCCGCTCAACCATTTTTTCGGGATGCAGTCCTTTTACCCGACCTTCGCCAGCGGCAAGGGGGCAGCGCCGTTCGCAAGCGTCGCCGATTATGACAATAATCTGAAGCGGCACGCGGGTTATGAGTGGTGGATCGACCAGGCGATTGCGCGCTTCAAGCAAGGCGAAGCGTCGGGCGTGGTCGAGACTAAGATGACGATCCGCAATGTCATCGAGCAGCTCGACAACCAGCTTGCGCAGAAAACCGAGGATTCGGCATTTTACGGGCCAGTGAAGCAGTTTCCGGCAAGCTTCTCCGACGCCGACAGGGCGCGGCTGACGGCGGCGTATCGCGCCGAGATCACCGACCAGCTTTATCCAGCGACCAAGCGCCTGCGCGAGTTCCTCAAGACCGAATATCTCGCCAAGGCGCGCGACGGCGCGGGGCTGATGTACATGCCCGGCGGCGATCAGCTTTACCGCTACCTGGTGCACTCGACGACCACGCTCGACATGAGCCCGGACGAGATTCACAATCTCGGCCTGAGCGAAGTTACGCGGATCACGACCGAGATGGACAAGGTCAAGACCGAGGTCGGCTTCAAGGGCAGCCTGGCCAAATTCTTCGACTATCTGCGCAGCGACGCGAAGTTTAAGCCGAAGAGTCGTGAGGCGCTGACGCAGGGCTATTACGCTATCGGCAAGGCGGTCGACGCCAAGCTGCCCGATTTCTTCTCGACCATCCCCAAGGCCAAGCTCGACATCCGGCCATACGACCCGACGATCGAGAAATTCCAGGCCGGCGGGAGCTACGAGCAGGGCACGCCCGACGCCAAGCGGCCTGGCACTTTCTATTTCAATGCTTACGATCTGCCGTCGCGGACGACCCCGGGGATGACCACGCTCTACCTCCACGAAGGTTCGCCGGGGCATCATTTCCAGATCAGCCTGGCGCAGGAAAATGAGGCGCTGCCGCCGTTCATGCGGTTTGGCGGGAACACGGCCTATGTCGAGGGTTGGGCGCTCTATTCCGAAACGCTGGGCTACGACATGGGCTTCTACAAAGATCCGTATCAAAGGTTCGGCACGCTGAGCGACGAGATGCTGCGCGCGATGCGGCTCGTGGTCGACACCGGCATCCATTCGAAGGGCTGGACCCGCGAAAAGGCGATCGCCTACATGCTCAGCAACAGCGACATGGGCAAGACCGACGCCACCGCCGAAGTCGAACGCTACATCGCGATCCCCAGCCAGGCTTTGGCCTACAAGATCGGCGCGCTGACCATCCAGCGGTTGCGCAAGAAATCGATGGACGAGCTGGGCGACAAGTTCGACATCAAGCAATTCCACGCGCAAGTGCTGATGACCGGCGCGCTGCCGCTGGCGATTCTGGAGAAGAAAATCGACGCGTGGATCGCGGAGAAGAAAGCGAGCTGAGGCACGTTCATAAAGCCTCAAAGGTCGCAAAAGCCTTAGGGTGAATGACCATTTTTCCTATTCGGTGGTATCTGGCCCTAAGACGCGGGCGGGAACGCGCCGGTTGAGAGATGCACCGGGTGAAAAAGCCAGGTCGAGCCTGGCAGCCGAAATCCTACATTTGAAGTGGTTTCTTGGGCGTGCTCGCAATGGGGCTTGATTTCCCGAGGATTGCTATCGCCCCGGCAGGTGCGCCGGTCCGGCCGACAAGTCGGCAATTCGTTTGATGCGCTGAGCCTAATGTCCGGTTTGGGTGGAAA
>JBBRTO010000011.1:0-36786 GCA_038244345.1 Sphingomonadales bacterium
AGCGCCGCACCATGTCGATCGACCCGGCGCTGCTCGACAATGCCAGGCGATTGCGCCCGACCACCTGGATGGTCATCAACTGGTCGAGGATCGCGCTCCCTTGCGTTTCCAGCGCCATGTTGCCGCACGCCATCCGGGTCGCCACCAGGGCACCCGCGTCGAGCGTACTGCCGGTCTGGCTGTAAGTCCCGCTGATCGAGTTGCAGCCGAACTTGGCCGCGATCTGCCCGCTGTCGAAATCGACGTGATAGTCGCCCTGACGCGGTACCGGCCGCCCGTTGATCCGGATCACTCGCCAGCGGGTCCGCTCGAGGGTCGTCTCCGGACCGGCTTGCGGGGACAGGATTTGCGGATTGCCGCGGTCGTCGACCGTGACGAAGAACGACGCCGGCGCGCCGCAACCGCGATAGTCGCGGCCATCTACCCGCACCTGCACCGTGTCGGGATACGTCCGGTCGCTCATCCCGTCGCTGCACCGCGAATGGACGATGTTCACATTCAGCCGCCGCCCCTGGTACATCTCGCCAGCCACGCCGGTTCGAACCGGCGGGGCCGGCTCGACCACCGAAATATTGTTGCCGCGATCGGTGAACTGCAGGTCACGGCCGATTGTCAGATCCCAGAACGGCTCGGTGCCGACCGCGCGATAATTGCCCTGCTCAACCGGCGGACCGGGATAAGGCGCCGGGTAGGGTTCCGGATAAGGAGCAGGGCCGTAGGGATCGGCGGGATAGGCCTGGCAAGCAGCGAGACCAAAAGCGAGCGGCGCAAGGCCGAGGATCATTCTCATGCCGCAACAAACCCGCGACCGGGCTCAGCGGTTCCGCCAGCTGGCCTTCACCTGATAGGCCATCACCGCCGCCGCCACCGCCGCGTTGAGGCTGTCGGCGCGCCCGGCCATCGGGATTTTGACCAGCATGTCGCAGGCCGCTTCATAGGCGGCGGGCAGTCCCTGGCTCTCATTGCCGATCAGCAGGAAGCAGGGCGGCTCGTAGGCGGCGTCAAGATACTCCATGTCGGTATTGAGGCTGGTTCCGACCAATTGCCCGGGTCCGGTTCGCAACCACGGCAGGAATTCCTCCCACCGTGCGGTCGCCACCTGTTGCGTGAAGATCGCGCCCATCGACGCGCGCACCGCCTCGACCGAAAAGGGGTCGGCGCAATCGTCGATCAGGATCAGCCCGCCAGCGCCGACCGCGTCGCCGGTGCGCAACATGGTGCCGAGATTACCCGGATCGCGCAGCGCCTGCGCTACCAGCCACAACGGCGCCGCGGCGCGGTCGATCGCGGCGAGTGCAGTCGGCGGCTGCTTGTAGACCCCCAGGATCGCCTGCGGATTGTCCTTGCCGCTCATCTTGGCGAGGATGTCGGGCGTGGTCTCGATCACATCCGCACCATCCGCTTCCGCGGCGGCAATGATTTCCGCCGCCAGCGGATGCAGCCCGTTGCTCGGCGCATAAGCGATCACCATCGGCAATTGGCCGCTGTCGCGCGCTTCGGCGAGGATCCTCAGCCCCTCGGCGAGAAACTTGCCTTCGGCCTTGCGCTCCTTCTTGTCGCGAAGGCCGCGGATCCGCTTGACGGTGTCGTTGGCGAAGCTGTGAATCTCGCGCGGCAAGGGTCAATCCTCGCCGAAGCGCTCTTCGATCAGTCGGGCGAGTTGCTCGAGCGAGTCGTCGGCGCCGTCGCCCGACACATGCAGCACGATGTCGTCGCCCATCGCCGCGCCGAGCATCATCAGCCCCATGATCGAGGTTCCACACACCTTGTTGCCGTCCTTCTCGACCTCGATCGCCGAGGGCAGGCCGGCGGCGAGGTTGACGAATTTGGCACTCGCGCGGGCATGGAGGCCGCGCTTGTTGGTCATCCGGACGGTTCGGGTGAGCGCGCTCAAGCCGCGGCTTCCCCGAGGATTTCCGATGCAACGCTAATATATTTGCGCCCCGCCTCGCGCGCTGCGGCAACCGCGGCATGAACGCCCATCACCTTGCGCGCACCTTCCAGTCGGATGAGCATCGGCAAATTGACCCCGGCGATGACCTCGATGTCCTTGCTCTTCATCAGGCTGATCGCAAGGTTGGACGGGGTGCCGCCGAACAGATCGGTCAGGATGATCACGCCGCTGCCATCGCCGACCCGCGCAATCGCGTCGGCGATATCCTTGCGCCGCGCTTCCATATCGTCATCGGCCTCGATGCAAATCCCCTCGATCGCCTCTTGCGGACCGACGACGTGCTGCAATGCCGTGATGAACTCGGCCGCCAGACGGCCGTGGGTCACCAACACTAATCCGATCATTCACTCACCTGAAACGTTGGCACCTGGTTCACTGGCCGTCCCGTCGGGGCGGATGTCTTCCACACTATCGCTTGGCTGGGACGACAGGTCGCGGTGCCGGATATTTGCCGGAAACCCCGCGACGCGCAACCGCTCCGCCATTTCGACCGCCGCCGCCACCGATCGATGGCGCCCCCCGGTACAGCCGAACGCAACCGTCAAATAGCTTTTGCCGGCGGCCCAATAGCGGGGAATGAGGTCGGCGAGAAGCGATTCTATTGTCGCCATCGATCGCGTCCAGCCGGGATCCGCCGCGCAATAGTCCTGAACCGCTTGATCGATCCCGGTCAGCGGACGAAGTTCGTCGATCCAGTGCGGATTGGGCACGAAGCGCATGTCGAACACCAGATCGGCGGTGCGCGACATGCCGCGCGAGTAACCAAACGACGTCACGGTAATCACCGGCTGGTCGCGATCCTCGCCATAGCGGCGGCGAAGCTCGTCGCGCAGTTCGCTCGGGGTGAGTTCAGTGGTGTCGAGCACCGAGTCGGCCGCTGCACGAAGCGCCGCAGTCATTCCCCGGTCGCGCGCGATGCCGTCCTCGGCGGGACGGTCGAGCGCGAGCGGATGGCGGCGGCGGGTTTCGTCGTAGCGGCGGCTGAGTTCGGCGCCCGAGCAATCGAGATAGAGGATTTCGGGCCGCACACCTTCGACCGCACGAACGATCTCGGGCAGCAGATTGGCGTCGAAGCCGCGGCTTCTGGCGTCCATCCCGACCGCCACCGGCAATCGCTGGCCCGCCTTGCGCTCGCCGTGGACGAAGTCGGTCAGCAGCGCGACCGGAAGATTGTCGACGCAGTCCCAGCCCATGTCTTCCAGCGCGTCGAGCACGGTCGACTTGCCCGCGCCCGACATGCCGGTAACCAGGAGCAGCCGCGGCTGGGCCATCAGGCGGCGCGCTCCAGCGCCAGTTCGACCTTGAGCGGCGCCGACGCAGTCATCGCGTCGAGGCTGATTTCGGGAATTTCGATTCCGAGCATCAGGCGCTTTTCGTCTTCAGGCAAGCGTTTGATTTCATTGGTCAATTCCACCCACAAGGAAATTGCTACTGACTCCGCATTAGCCATCTCGACGATCCCCACCCCGCGCACTTCAAGCTTCCCTTGAATCGTCGCCGGCGAAGTCGCGATCAACCGACCGCCCGACTTGCTGACCATCGTCTGATCGTCACTCACCAGCACAAATCCGCGATCGATCAACCGCAATGCGAGGTCCGATTTGCCCGACCCCGACCGCCCGGCAATGATCACTCCCCGCCCGTCCTTGGCGACGGTGGTGGCGTGGATCATCTCCGACGACAGCCGCTGGTTCATGACACATCCGCCGCGGCGGGAAGGTTGATCGTGAACCGCGCGCCGGATGGAGCGTCGTCGCGGTCGGCCACGTCAATCTCCCCGTCATGTCCTTCGACGATCGCCCGGGCGATCGCCAGCCCAAGCCCGGAGTGTCGCCCGAAGCTCTCGCTGTCGGGCCGCACCGAATGGAAGCGGTTGAAGATCGCCTCGCGCAAATCGTCGGGCACGCCTGGCCCTTCGTCGTCGACCCGGATCAGGATCCGGTCGCCGACATGGATCGCGGCGATTTCGACCAGCCCGTCGGCGGGGGAGAAGCTGATCGCATTGTCGATGATATTGTCGATCGCCCGCGCCAGCCGACCGGGTTCGCCGATCACGATCGTGCTCGCCCGCCGTGGCCTGGCGAAGGCGAGGCGCACCGTCCCGGTCTCACGGCGCTGTTCCCAGCCCGCGACCAACTGCTCGATCAACGGACCAAGATCGACCGGCTCGAACCGCGCTCGGGCGAGTTCGGCGTCGGTCCGCGCCGCTTCGCTGACATCGCCTATCAGCCGATCGAGCCGGGCCACATCCTGGCGCACTACGTCGAGCAACTGCGTGCGAAGCTCGGGGTCGTCGATCCGTTCCAGGCTGTCGACCGCGCTGCGCAGCGAGGCCAGCGGATTCTTGAGTTCGTGCGTGACGTCGGCGGCGAACGCCTCGATATTGTCGATCCGCATCCTGAGCGACTGGCTCATGTCGCTGACCGATCGGGCGAGCATCCCGATTTCGTCGCGCCTCGAGGGCAGGCGCGGCACCCGCACCTCGCGCGCGCGGCCAAGCCGGACCCGATGCGCGGCGATCGCGATCCGCCGCAGTGGCCGGACGATGGTCCGTGCCAGGAACAGCGACAGGAACACAGACAGCAAGGTCGCGATCCCGAGCGCGATCAACAGGGCGCCGCGCTGGCTTCTTACGGTCCGGGTGAAGTCGCGGTCGTTGGCAGTGACCAGCAGGGTCGACCCGCTGGCGAGCGGAGTCGCGGCCGAGAATACCGGGGTAAGATCGGGCGCCTGGCGAACCCTCATCGCCGCCTTGTTGATCGCCCGCGCCTCGCCGATCTCTGGCCATTGCCGCGCGATATCCACTTGGGACTCGATGAAATCCACCGGCGCCTTTGCGCCGACCAGCACGTTGAAGCCGCGATCGAGCGCTCGCGCCGCGTCCTTGCGCCACGCCTCGGTGGCCGGGTCACGCAAAATGTAAGTTGGCGACGCTCCGGCCCAGCTATCCTCGATCTTCGCGCCCGCCCGATCATAGACCCGCAGCCGTGAGCGACTCGCGTCACCTATGGCCTGCAGCAAGGTGGCATCGGCGCGGGCCGGAGTTCGGTCGATCGCCAGGCCCGCGAGCCTCGCTTGCCCGAGAATCCGCGCCTGGCGCTCGTCCTGCAGCTGGTTACGATAGGCATCGAGGTAAAAAATCGACAGCGCGACGATCGCGAGCGTCAGGATATTCACCGCGAGGATGCGGTGAGTAAGAGTCCATCGCCCCGACCAGCTCAGGGCGAGATCGGACTCGTCATTCTTCTCCGAAGCGATAGCCGACGCCATAGAGGGTCTCGATAACATCAAACTCTCCATCGACCGCGCGGAACTTGCGGCGGATGCGCTTGATATGGCTGTCGATCGTGCGGTCGTCGACATAGACGTCGTCCTGATAGGCAATGTCGAGCAATTGGTTGCGCGATTTGACCACACCCGGGCGCTGGGCAAGCGCTTCGAGGATCATGAATTCGGTGACGGTCAGCGTAACGTCCCGGTCGTCCCACCGGACCTTGTGCCGCGCCGGGTCCATTACCAGCCGGCCACGGACGATCAATTCCTCTTCGGCCTCGTCGCTTCCCTGCAGCGCCTGTCCGCGTTCGAGGTCGCGGCGACGAAGAATCGCTCGGATCCGGGCGATCAGCAACCGCTGGCTGAATGGCTTGGCGATATAATCGTCGGCGCCCATCGCGAGGCCGAGCGCCTCGTCGAGCTCATCGTCCCGCGAAGTCAGGAAAATCACCGGCATGGCGCCGACCAGCCCGCCCAGTTCGCGCACCCGGCGGAGCAATTCCATCCCGTCCATCTGCGGCATCTTGATATCGAATACGGCCAGATCGGGCGGGTTGTCGGCGAACGCTTTGAGTGCCGCCGCGCCATCCGAATAGACTCGCGTACCGAAGCCCTCCGCCTGGAGCGCGATCGACACCGAGGTCAAAATGTTGCGATCGTCGTCGACGAGCGCGATGACATGGCTCATTCCCGCTCCCTTGGTCGGCTCCATCATGACCAGGCGCGCGATACCGACGAGACGGGGGCTAGACAAGCGACCAACCGCTTTGACCGCGCGGCCCACCGTGTTTATAGGGCACGGCAAGGCTGCGGCGGCGTTCCGGTGGGGCGCCGCCCTCATATTTTACGACAGGAGCATGACAGTGAACGAGCGTATTCCCGCGCATCGGTTGGACGCCCAGGGCATCGACACCAAGGCGCAGCTGTCGTGGAACCTGACGACCGGCCCGTTGGTCGAAAAAGCGATCGAGCGCGGCGAGGGAAAGCTGGCCAAGGACGGTCCGCTGGTGGTCAAGACCGGTCAGCACACCGGGCGTAGCGCGCAGGACAAGTTCACCGTCCGCGACGCGACCACCGAGGACAGTGTGTGGTGGGGCAAGTCGAACAAGGCGATGACTCCCGAGGCCTTCGCCAACCTCAAGGCCGATTTCTTCGCCGCGCTTGGCCAGGCCGACAGCCTGTTCGTTCAGGATCTCTACGGCGGCTCGCAGCCCGAGCATCGGGTGCGCGTGCGGGTCATCACCCAATATGCGTGGCACAGCCTGTTCATCCGCACGATGCTGGTCCGCCCTCGGCAAGAGGATTTGGCCGGCTTCGTTCCCGAATATACGATCATCGACTTGCCCGGTTTCCGCGCCGAGCCCGAGCGCCATGGCTGTCGCAGCGAGACCGTGATCGCGGTCAATCTGACCGAGAAGCTGATCCTGATCGGCGGCACCGAATATGGCGGCGAGATGAAGAAGTCGGTGTTCAGCCTGCTCAATTTCCTCTTGCCCCCACAGGGCATCATGCCGATGCATTGCTCGGCCAACATCGGCCCCGACGGCGACACCGCGATCTTCTTCGGCCTGTCGGGCACTGGCAAGACGACCCTGTCGGCCGACAAGAATCGCACGCTGATCGGCGACGACGAGCATGGCTGGTCGGACACCGCGGTGTTCAATTTCGAGGGCGGTTGCTACGCCAAGATGATCCGCCTTTCGGCCGACAGCGAGCCCGAGATTTACGCCACCACCAGGCGCTTCGGCACGGTGCTCGAGAATGTCGTGATGGACGAGACGACGCGCGAGCTCGACCTCGACGACGCGACTCTCGCCGAGAACAGCCGCGCCGCTTATCCGATCGACTTCATTCCCAATTCTTCGGCCAAGAACATGGGGCCGCTGCCGAAAAATGTGATCATGCTCACCGCCGACGCGTTCGGCGTGCTGCCGCCGATCGCGCGGCTGACCCCTGATCAGG
This sequence comes from Sphingomonadales bacterium, assembly GCA_038244345.1. GTDB lineage: Bacteria > Pseudomonadota > Alphaproteobacteria > Sphingomonadales > Sphingomonadaceae > Sphingomicrobium. The sequence continues at coordinate 7,190 of JBBRTO010000011.1, forward strand.
CGATGTATCACTTCCTGTCGGGCTACACCGCCAAGGTCGCCGGCACCGAGATTGGCGTGACCGAGCCCGAAGCGACCTTCTCGACCTGCTTCGGCGCGCCGTTCATGCCGCGCCACCCTTCGGTCTATGGCAATCTCCTCAAGGAGCGGATCGCCAAGGGCGGGGTCGATTGCTGGCTGGTCAACACCGGCTGGACCGGCGGCAAATATGGCGTCGGCAACCGCATGCCGATCAAAGAAACCCGAGCGTTGCTCAATGCCGCGCTCGATGGGTCGCTCAACCATGTGGAATTCCGCAAGGATCCCAACTTCGGGTTTGACGTGCCGGTCGCGGTGCCGGGCGTCGACAATTCGATCCTCGATCCACGCTCGACCTGGGCAGACAAGGCTGGTTACGACTCCACTGCCGCCAGGCTGGTCGACCTGTTCGTCGAGAATTTCGCCGAATTCGCCGCCCATGTGGAAGAGGGTGTCCGGCAAGCTGGTCCCAAGATAGCCGCTTCAGCCTGAATTGCCCGGTCATCGATCGGGCGCCATGAAAGCCCCGTTCGATGACCGACTTTTCCGTTCGCCACTTCGCCGATGATGCAGCCGTCGCCCATGTCGGCGAGGGATTCCTCGCGCGCACCCTGCCCAAGGCCGAGTGGACCCACGAAGCCCATCTCGCCACCACCACCTACCTGATGTTCAGGCATCCCCAGATCGACCTCGACACCGCGCTCCCCGGCCTGATCCGCGCCTATAACGAGAGCGTCGGCGGGGTGAACGACGACACGCAGGGCTATCACGACACGATCACTCGCGCTTATTTGCGCGGCGTCCGCTTGTTCCTCGAGGAGGCCGACCGCGCCGCGCCGCTGCACGAGCTGGTCAACGACTTGCTCCACTCACCCATGGGCAAGCGCGACTGGCCGCTGCGCTTCTGGTCGAGGCATCGCCTGATGAGCGTCGAGGCGAGGCGCAAGTCCGTGCCGCCGGACCTCGCTACGCTTCCATGAAGGAACGATCGTCGCGACAAACTATTTAGCGGACGAGCACTTTACCGGAGAATCGCCATGGATATGATGAGCGCGCTGCAGCAGGAAGGCTCGGTTGAAGCCGTCGCCTCGCAACTTGGGGTCGCTCCCGCCACTGCGCAGAGCGGGATCGGGGCGCTGCTCCCGTCGGTACTCGAAGGGTTGCGCGGTCAGGCCGACAGCCATCCGCAAGGTCTCGGCGGGCTCGGCTCGATCCTCGCCAGCCTCGGCGGCGGCGGCCTGTTGTCGAACGTGCTCGGGCCGGAACCGACCAATATCGACCAGGGCAATAGCATCCTCGGCAGCATCTTCGGTTCTAAGGACGGCAGCCGTGCGGTCGCTGCCGACGCCGCGCAGAAAAGCGGCGTCGCGCCCGACCTGCTAAAGAAGATGCTGCCCTTGGTGGCGATGCTCGCCGCCGGTTACCTCGCCAAGCATATCGGCGCCAACGCCGGCGCGGTGACCGTCCCCGCCGGCGCGGCCGAGCCGCACTCGGACTCGGGCGGTATCCTCGGCTCGCTGCTCGGCAGCGGCGGCTCGGGCGGCGGCATCCTCGGCTCGATCCTCGGCGGACTGAGCCGCTAGGACTTCGCCGTCCGCGCGATATAGTCGCCCACGTTGAGTGCGAGCACGTCGAGCGGGACGTTGCCGCCCTTGACCACGGTATCGTCGAAATCGCGCAAATCGTAGCGCGGGCCGAGCGCCGTTTGGGCCAAGCCGCGCTGACGGTTGATCTCGTTCATCCCGACCTTGTAGCCGCACGCCTGGCCCGGCCAGCTGCAGTAACGGTCGACCTCGCTCGCCACTTCCTCGGGGTTGGAGCCGTTGACCTCGACGAAATATTGCACGCCCTGCTCGCGGGTCCAGCGCTTGGCGTGAAGCCCGGTATCAACGACCAGCCGGCAAGCGCGGAACGCGATCGACTGGAGGTAGCCGAGCCGACCGACCGGGAAATCGTCGTAAATGCCGAGTTCGTCGACCAATTGCTCGGCATACAGCGCCCAGCCTTCGGAATATGCGTTGAACGCGAGCATGGTGCGAATCAGCGGCAACTGGTTGGAATATTCGCCTTGCCAGACATGCCCCGGGATCGCCTCATGCGCGGCTAAATCGGGCAGGCTGTATTTGCTGTGCAGGTCGGTGGTTCGAAGGTTGATCCAGAATTTGCCGGGGATCGAGCCGTCGATCGACCCCGCGCCGCCATAAGCGCCGGGCGCCCCGGGCTCTTCCTCGGGCGGCAGCCGCTTCACCTCGAGATTGCCACGCACCAGGGTGCGGAACGCGCGCGGCAATTCCTTGCGGATAATCGCCAGCCGCTGCTGGATGAAAGCCATGATCTCGGCCCGGCCCGGATCGCCCTCGGCAAACTTGTAGCGCGAGTCTTTGGCCAGTGCTCTCATTCGCTCCCCGACCGAGCCCTGGGTGTAGCCGAGGGACTTGAGGATCGGATCCATCCGCCCGTGCAAATCCTTGAGATTGTCGAGCCCCATCTGGTGGACTTCGTCGGGCGACAGGCTGGTGGTGGTCGATGCCTTCAAAGCCCAGCGATAATAATCGTCGCCCATTGGCCGCGCCCAAATGCCCGCCGCCATGCTCGCCTTGGCGCGCTGCGCTCGAAGTTCGGCCAATTGGCGGGCGAGGGCCGGGGCGACTTTTTGCCCGGCGAGGGCCCGCGCCCGGCCCGCCCAGTCGCCGGGGATGTCCCTGGTTCGCCGTTCGATCGACTCGACCAGCCCGCCGCCATTGCGCGCGCCGTCGAGGCTTTGGCCCAGCTGTTTCATCGCCTTGTCGAGCAGGAAAGCGGGCGGGATCGCGCCGCGCGCGGTGGCGGACTGCAACCGACCTGTCTCGCCGTCGAGTTGCGCGGCGTAGCTGTCGAGCCGCGAGAGATAAGCTTCGGCATCGTCCGCATTGGCGATCATGTGATCGCTGTCGAGGAACCGCGGTACGTCGAGAAAGGCGCCGACATTCTGGATCACGACATACGGCGAATTGCGATAGCCCCCGACGGCAACGTCGCCGAACGGGAAAGCGAAGCCCTGGAGCGCGGTGCGATAGGCAGAGCGCACGACCTCGACGCTGGTCCGCGTGGCGAACGTCAGCGCGCCAGTGTCGATCGCCTCCGCCCGCGCCAGGTCGCTGCGCAAGGTGGCGGCAATCTGCGCCTGGCCGGCCGCCGACCGGTTGGTGAGCTTCGAGCGAAGGCCTGCCCGTGCGCCCTTGTCGATACCGAGCGAAGTCGCCTGCTCGGGCAACAATGCCAGCAAATTGTCGGCAATCGAATCGAGCAAGGCCGAGGCGTCGGCCTCGCTCGCGGGCCGCCCGCTTGCCAACGGCACGGTAGTGCAGCCGCCGAGCAATGTTGCGGCGCCCGCCGCGCCAAGGGTTCCAAGGGCCTCACGCCGCGACAACAGGTTCAACACGCCTTATTCCTCTATCTTGGTCTCGCTCAGCAACGCGGCCGGTTCGACCAGCAGGCAATTGCCTTCGACCGCGACCACGTGGACTTTCGCGCCCGCCGCGGCCGGCCCGCCGCGAGCGCTCCATTCGCCGTCGCCGACCCGCACTCGGCCGCCATGCTCGTCGACCGGATCGACCACGGTCACCGTCCGGCCGATCATCCGCCGGCTCGGATCGTTCAGCTTGATCGACTGGTCGGAATGGTCGGGCTCGGCATACCAGCGCTTGCCGATCATCAGCGCCAGCGCGGTGTAGATCACGAACAGCACGAGCTGAGGCGCGAGGCTGAGGTCGAACAGCAAGGTGAACAGCCCGGTGGCAATCGCTGCCACCCCAAGGAACATTAGGAAGAACCCCGGGGCGACGATCTCGGCAATCAGTAGCACCAGGCCGCCGATCGCCCAGATCCAGCCGGGCTGGAGGTCGATCCCCAACATCAGCCTTTCTTCTCGACCCGCGGCACCGTTGGCACGACTGCATCCGTCGGGTGAGTGCTCATCGCTTCGCGCGCCAGCTCCCCGATCCCGCCAAGCGTGCCCATCAACTGGGTCGCCTCGACCGGGAACAGGATCGTCTTGGCGTTGGGCGAGGTGGCGAACTTGCCGATCGCCTCGACATATTTCTGGGCGATGAAATAATTGATCGCCTGGACGCTGCCGCTTTCGATCGCATCGCTGACTGATTTGGTCGCATTGGCTTCGGCCAGCGCGGAGCGCTCGCGCGCTTCTGCCTCGCGAAAGGCAGCTTCCTTCAACCCTTCGGCCTGGAGGATCTTGGCCTGCTTCTCGCCCTCGGCGCGGAGGATTTCGGACTGGCGCATGCCCTCGCTTTCGAGGATCGCGGCGCGCTTCTCGCGCTCAGCCTTCATCTGCCGGGTCATCGCGTTGACGATGTCCGCTGGCGGCCGGATGTCCTTTAGCTCGACGCGAGTGATCTTCACGCCCCATGACTCGGTCGCGTGATCGACCACCGCGAGCAAGCGGGCGTTGATCTCGTCGCGCTTGGACAAAGTCTCGTCGAGGTCCATCGAGCCCATCACGGTGCGCAAATTGGTGGTCGAGAGCGCCATGATCGCAGTGTAGAGGTCGCTGACCTCATACGCCGCCTTGGCCGCGTCGAGCACCTGGAAGAAAACCACCCCGTCGACCGCGACCATCGCGTTGTCCTTGGTGATGATCTCCTGGCCCGGGATGTCGACGACCTGCTCCATGACGTTGATCTTGCGCCCGACGCGATAGATGAACGGGGTCACCAGGTTCAGCCCGGGCTCGGCGACGCGGGTGAACTTGCCGAAGCGTTCGATGGTGTAGCGATAGCCCTGGTGGACGATCTTGACGCTCATCATCACGATCAGCAGCGCGATGAATGCCAGTACGAGTAAAAAGATCAGCATGGTTTTCCCTTCATGTCCCCGCCATGATGCAAGACCGCTGGCCGTTCGTGAAGGAAAATCAACATGAGTCTCGACCTGTTCGCCAGGCCGGCACTGCTTTTTCTACCAGCGAGCAACCCGCGGGCGATCGCCAAGGCGCGCGACTCGGCGGCGGATGCGGTGGTGCTCGACCTCGAAGATGCGGTGAAGGTGGAGGACAAGGAAATGGCGCGCGAGGCGGCTAGAGTAGCGGTTTCCTTGAAGTGGGCTATGCCATTGGGAATACGAGTGAATCCCGAGAATCGTGATGATTTGAGCATGGTTTTGGCGTCGGAATGTGATTTTTTGGTGCTGCCCAAGGTCGAAACGCCGGGCGAAAAGCTCGGAAAACCCATCGTGGCGATGATCGAGACTGCGGCTGGAATCATCAACGTCGCGGCGATTGCGGAGACGGTGAGCGCGCTGATCGTCGGCACCAACGACCTCGCTTCGAGCCTCAGACTTCCGAAAATCGACCGCAAGGCGATGGGTTTCGCACTTCAAAACTGCGTGTTGGCGGCGCGCGCGGCGCGAATCGCGGTGTTTGACGGGGTGTTCAACCGGCTCGACGACCCCGATGGCCTGGCCAGCGAATGCGCCGACGGCCACGCTTTGGGTTTCGACGGCAAGTCGCTGATCCACCCCGACCAGATCGCGCCGTGCCAGGCGGCGTTCGGCCCGAGCGACGACGACATTGCCCGCGCCGGGCGGCTGGTGGCGGCGGCAACCGGCGGCGCCGAGCGGTTCGAAGGCGCGATGATCGAAGACCTGCACGTCGATGCCGCCCGCCGACTGCTGGCGCGCCGATGAAGCGGTTGATCCTCGCCGCCGCGATGCTGCTCGCTGGGTGCGCCACCGTAACGCAGCAGCGCCAACCGGGCATCGCGGAGGCCGAGCTTCGCGGGACGATATCGGTGCTTGCAAGTGACAATTTCGAAGGTCGGATGGCGGGAACCGCGGGGGAGGCGAAGACCATCGCCTACATCGCCGACCGCTTCAAAGCGGCGGGCCTGACCAGCGGGGCGCGCGGGCCAGTGCCGTACCTCGACCCGTTCGCAATCGTTGCCCGGCCTGCGCCGCCGGCGAGTCCGACAGCGATGTCCGCGCAGGGCGAATTCAACGCGCACATCCAGCGGCTCGGCAATCTCACCAGCCACAATGTGGTTGGCGTGGTGCGCGGATTGCACCCCGACGGCAAAGCGGTGCTCCTGATAGCGCATTGGGACCATCTCGGGATTTGCGCGCCGCGGGCCAAGGACAGGATCTGCAACGGCGCGATCGACAATGCCAGCGGAGACGCGGTGTTGATCGCAGTGGCGGGGCAGGTGGCGCGCATGGGGCTCGACCGCGACGTGTGGTTCGTCGCCACCGGGGCGGAGGAATGGGGTTTGCTCGGGGCCAAGGCCTTTGCCGACCGACCGCCGCTGCCGCTGGCGAGCATCGTTGCCGGCTTCAACCTCGACACGATCGCGATTGCGCCGGCGGGAGCCAAAGTAGCGATGGTCGCGCCGCCGCACGCCCGGCTCGAGCCGCTGGTCAGGCGGGCCGCGACCGCGATGGGGCGGGGCTGGGACGGCGATCATGAGGCCGATGATTTCCTTCGCCGACAGGACGGCTGGGCGCTGGCCGAGCGCGGTGTGCCGATGGTCATGGCGGGGGGCAGTTTCAGCGATTTGGTTCCGCTCAAAGCCTTCCTGGATTCTGACTATCACAAACCGAGCGACGAACTTCGAGCCACCACCGATCTCGGCGGAGCGACCGACGATGCCAACCTCCATGTCGAGTTGGTGCGGCGGGCCGCGAGCCGTCACTTCTCCGCGCGCTGAGCCTCGCGCCTCTTGGCGAATCGCTCGCATGCTGCCAAAGGCGCGCATGGCCGATCCGAACTCCATTACCGACATCCCGCTGGGGCTGACCTTCGACGACGTGCTGCTCCAGCCGCGCGAATCCTCGATCCTGCCGAGCCAGGCCGATACCCGCAGCTTGCTGACCCGCGACATCCCGCTCAACATCCCGATGCTGTCGTCGGCGATGGACACCGTGACCGAGGCCGACATGGCGATCGCTATGGCCCACCTCGGCGGGATCGGGGTGCTGCACCGCAATTTCGACGTCGAGGCGCAGGTCGCCGCGGTGCGCGTGGTCAAACGGTTCGAAAGCGGGATGGTGGTCAACCCGATCACCATGCGCCCCGACCAGACGCTGGCCGACGCGCTGGACCTGATGCGGGTCCACCGGATCAGCGGAATCCCGGTGGTTGAGGCGAATGGCAAATTGGTCGGGATCGTCACCAACCGTGACGTCCGCTTTGCCGAGCATCCGGGCCAGAAGATCAGTGAACTGATGACCAGCGACAATCTGGCCAGGGTCGCGCCCGGCACGAGCCAGGAAGATGCGCGGCGGATTCTCCATCAACGGCGGATCGAGAAATTGCTGGTGGTCGATGATGCTGACCATATCGTCGGGCTGATCACGGTAAAGGACATCGAGAAATCGGTCGCCTCGCCGTTCGCCACCAAGGATGAGCAGGGGCGGCTTCGGGTCGCTGCAGCGACAACCGTTGGCGATTCAGGGTTCGAGCGGTCTCAGGCGCTGATCGAGGCGGGGTGCGATTGCATCGTGATCGACACCGCGCACGGTCACAACAGTGCGGTGTCGGCGGCGGTCGAGCGGGTCAAGAAAATCAGCAACAACGTCCAGATCATCGCCGGCAATGTCGCGACCGGCGAGGCGGCGGCGGCGCTGGCCGGTGCCGGGGCCGACGCGATCAAGGTCGGGATCGGCCCGGGATCGATCTGCACCACGCGGATCGTCGCCGGGGTCGGGGTTCCGCAACTGTCGGCGATCATGGACGCCGCCGCGGTTGCCGGCAAAGCCGGGGTTCCGGTGATCGCCGACGGCGGTATCCGGACATCGGGCGATATCGCCAAGGCACTGGCCGCCGGGGCCTCGACGGTGATGGTCGGCTCGTTGCTTGCCGGGACCGAGGAAGCGCCGGGCGAAACCTTCCTGTTCCAGGGCCGCGCCTACAAGGCCTATCGCGGGATGGGCAGCGTCGGGGCGATGGCGCGCGGTTCGGCCGACCGTTATTTTCAGCAGGACATCAAGGATCAACTGAAATTGGTCCCCGAGGGCATCGAGGGGCAAGTGCCGATCAAGGGCCCGGTGCGCGACATCATCCACCAACTCGTGGGCGGGGTGAAAGCGGCGATGGGCTATACCGGCGCGGCGACGATTCCCGACTTGCAGGCCCGCGCGCGGTTCGTGCGGATCACCAATGCCGGGCTTTCGGAAAGTCATGTCCACGATGTCGCGATCACCAGGGAAGCCCCAAATTATCCGACTCGTTAGGGAAATCGAATGACCCCCACCGCCCGAGTCCAGGCCGCGATCGAGATTCTCGATACGGTGATCGCCGCGGCGCGCGATGACGGGCCGCCGGCGGATGTCGTGGTCTCCAATTATTTCAAGACCCGACGCTATGCTGGGTCAAAGGACCGCCGGGCGGTTCGCGAACTGGTCTATCGAGCGATTCGCCGTTCGGGAGACCGGCCCGACAGTGGCCGCCAGGCGATGCTCGGGATCGAGGATGCAGCAATGTTGTTCGGCGACGGCGGGCATGGGCCGGGCGCGGTTCGCGAAGGCGAGGCGGCGGCCGGCGAGCGGCTGATCCCGGCGTGGATCGAAGCCGAATTGTCGCCATTGGTCGCTGAAGACGAGTGGCCGGCGTTGCTCGAGCGCGCGCCGCTCGACCTGAGAGTTCGCACTGCGAGCATCACCTGGGACGAGGTATTCGCGGCGTTTCCGGGAGCCGAGCGAACGCCGCTAAGCCCTTGGGGAATAAGGCTTCCTTCCGATAGTCAGATCGAGCAGCACCCGGCCTATCTCGAGGGGCTGATCGAGGTCCAGGACGAGGGTAGTCAGCTGATCGCGCTGGCTTGCGGTGCAGCGGGCGAAGTCAACATCATCGACTTGTGCGCCGGCGCCGGGGGCAAGGCGCTGGCGCTCTCCGCGGCCGCGCCGGGGGCGGACATCATCGCCTGCGACACCAACCGCGGGCGGCTGTCCAAACTACCACCGCGCGCCAATCGCGCCGGAGCGAACATCGAGACGCGATTGCTCGACGGGGGGCATGAGGCCGAGCAGCTCGATGACCTCGAGGGTCAGGCGGACATCGTGCTGGTCGACGCACCCTGTTCGGGCAGCGGGACGTGGCGGCGCAACCCGGAGGGGCGCTGGCGCTTGTCGCCCGATGGTCTCGACAAGGTCACCGCGCTCCAGGCGCATCTGCTCAATCTCGCGGTGCCGTTGGTCAAGCCCGGCGGAACCCTGGTCTATGCGGTGTGTTCGATCCTTGCCCGCGAAGGCGCGGGTCAGGTCGCGGATTTCTTAGGACGCCATTCATCTTGGGGCGTGCAGGCTATGCCCGATGGATTTGGAGATGGTTTCGGCCGGACCGACGGCGGGGGGCGATTGCTCACCCCGGGGCATGACCGAACCGACGGCTTTTTCGTCGCGCGGCTAAAGAGGTCATGCTAGAGCCGCGACGATATGGATTGGAGAATTTGATGCGTCTGTCCCCGCTCATCCTGGTTTTCGGCCTGGCCGCATCGTCGATGGCGGTGCCCGGGGTGAGCCAGCGCCCCGACGACCAACTCTCGCCCAAATCGGTTGCGTTGCTCAAGCAGGGCGAGGCGAGCGCAGCGGCGGGTAAATATGTCGAGGCCGACGATGCGTTTGAGACTGCGCTGGCGGTCGATCCACGCAACCGCGCGGCGTTCGTCGCGATGGCTCGAGTGGCGGCGAAACAGAAGCTCTATGGCCAGGCGATCCGCTTCTCCAACAAGGCGCTGCTGCTCGAACCGACCGACCGCGGCGCGTTTGCGGTGCAGGGCCAGGCGATGGTCGAGCTTGGCGCGCTGGGCAAGGCGAAAGACGTACTGGCCAAATTGCAGACGATCTGCGCCGGGGCCTGCCCCGAGGCGGCGACGCTGAGCGCGGCGATCGCTCGCGGCCCGACCCTGGCGTCGGTGAAGCCGACGGAAAAGATCAATACCAAGACCAATTAGGCGCGGTTTGCAGTAAGCAACCGCGCGAGGTTGACGAAATCCTCGACGCTCAGCGTTTCGGCGCGGCGTTCGGGGTCGATGTCGAGCGTCGCTAGCGCGTCGAGTGCGTGCGGGACGGCTTTGAGGCTCTGGCGGAGCATCTTGCGGCGTTGGCCGAAGGCGGCGGCGGTTATTTTTTCCAGCACCGCGTGGGCCACGCCTTCGGGCATTGCGGCGGGGACGACGTGAACCACCGCGCTCATCACCTTGGGGGCCGGCACGAACGACGAGCGGTGGACCAGCATCGCGATGGTTGCGGTCGAGCGCCATTGGGCGGCGACCGAGAGGCGGCCGTAATGGGCGCTTCCGGGTTTGGCGACAATCCGGTTCGCGACTTCGCGCTGGAACATCAGGCTCAGCGACGCCCACCACGGCGGCCATTTCTCGCCGCTCAGCCAGCGCAGCAGCAGCGCGGTGCCGACATTGTAGGGCAGGTTGGCGACGACGTGCGCGCCGCGGCCGACAGTGGCTGGCTCGTCGATGGTCAGCGCGTCGCCGTCGATCAGGGTGAGCTTGCCGGGGAAGGCGGCGTCGAGTTCGGCCAGCGCGGGGAGACAACGGCGGTCGCGCTCGACCGCGGTGACGCTGGCGCCGGTATCGAGCAAAGCGCGGGTCAGCCCGCCGGGGCCGGGGCCGACTTCGTAGACATAGTGGCCGTCGAGCGGGCCGGGGATGGCCGCGATCCGGGCCAGCAACTGGCGGTCGAGGATGAAATTCTGGCCCAACGCCTTCGACGCCTGGAGCCCGTGACGGGCGATGACGTCACGAAGTGGTTCTGGCGTGTTCATCAACGCCGGAGCGCGGCGCTCGAGGCGGCGAGGCGGATCGCGGCGGCCATCGCGCGCGGGTCGGCGCGGTCCTGGCCGGCGATGTCGAAAGCGGTTCCATGATCGGGCGCGGTGCGGACGATCGGCAGGCCGAGGGTGAGGTTGACGCCTTCCTCAAAATGCAGCGCTTTCAAGGGAATCAGCGCCTGGTCATGATACATGCACAGCGCGGCGTCGTAGCGCGAGCGGGCGGCGCCGTGGAACATGGTGTCGGCGGGCATTGGCCCCGCGACCTGCCAGCCCTCGGCGCGAAGCGCGTCGATCGCCGGCTGGATCAGCTCGATTTCCTCGCGGCCAAGCGCGCCGCCTTCGCCGGCGTGGGGGTTAAGCGCCGCGACCGCGAGACGCGGCTCGGCGATCCCGAAATTGCGTTGCAGTCCGCGCAGCGTCACCCGGCCGCGCGACTCGATCATCGCACTGCTCAGCAAGCCGGCGACCTGCGCTAGCGGCACGTGGGTGGTGACCGGAACGGTGCGCAGCGTCGGCCCGGCGAGCATCATCGCGACATTGGCGGGGGAGATGCCGCAGCGTTCGGCGACGAATTCGGTCTGGCCGGGGTGGGCGAAGCCGATCGCGTAGAGCTGCTGCTTGGAGACCGGGCCGGTGACCACCGCGCCGGCCGAGCCCGAGCGAGCAAGCCCGACCGCAAGCTCGAGCGAATCGAGCGAGCAATGCGCGCCGGCCGTGCTCGGGCGACCGGGATGATGGATCTCGCCGCACGGGATGTGGAGGATCGGCAAGCCGACATCGAATGCCGCATCGGAATCGCGAAGGTCGTCGATCGGCTCGATCGGGCCGTCCCAGATCAGCTCGAGGCTGCGGGCATCGCCGACGGCGACGAACGGTGGCAGGCCGAAGGCGGCGCGATTGTCCCAGCATTTGGCGACCACCTCGGGCCCGATCCCGGCGGGGTCGCCAAGCGATACGGCAAGCGGTGGAAGCGAAGCGGAGGCCATCACCGGCTCCCTTAGCCTTGCGCCCTAGCGGAAGTCGATGATCGCATCTCGGCGAAGGTCGCGCAGGTAACGGCGGGCGCGGATGTTGACCCGCTCCTCGTTCATCTGGGCGAGCACCTGGTCATAGGTCGGAAGACCCGGCGTCGCCTCGTCGCGACCGCACATCACCAGCACCCGAACGCCCTCGTCGAGCGAGCCGAACGGGCGGGTCGCCTGGCCGACCTGCATCGGCAGCATCATGGTCTGCAGCGCGGCCGGGAGTTCCTTCAGTTTGACCCCGTCGGACTGGACCACTTCGCCGTGGAAATCGGCCGCCATTTTCTCGGCGCCGCCGCAGCCACCGACATTTTGCGACGCCAAAGCGAAGCGAGCAACGATCGGCTCGGCCTGGGCCTTGGTGGTGCCGGCCGGGAAGGTGACCGAGACCTGCTTCAGATTGAGCTCGGCATCGCGCGGATCGGCGGTGAGCACCTTGCGTGTGTCCTGCACGGCGATGATCGACACGCCGCCGGGGACCGCGATCGGCGCCGACACCTGGCCCGGCTGGAGCGACTTGACGACGACCGCGATCTGCTCGGGCAATTGCTCGGGGCGGACCCAGCCAAGGTCGCCACCGACCGCGCCGGTCGAGGCTTCGCTATATTGGCGGGCATAGCCGACGAACGAGCCGCCCTTGCGCAGGGCATCGATGATCTGGCTGGCGTTGGTCATCGCCGCCGAAGCAGTGGCCGAGGTCGCCGAAAGGAAGATTTCGCTGACCTTATATTCCTCGGTGCCCTTGGACGCTTCCATCCGCTCGATCACCGCCTTGACCTCGTCGTCGCCGACGCTGATCCCGTTTTCGATTTTGGCGCTCTGCAGCCGGCGCCACGATATTTCGCCGAGGATCTGGCGGCGGATCGAGCGGATCGAGGAGCCACGCGCTTTCAGATAGTCGGCCATTTGCTCGGGCGATTGTTTGACGTTGCCCGCGACGCGCACGATCGTGCGGTCGATATCGGCATCGGCGACTTTGATGTCGGCTGCCTTGGCGGCCTGGATCTGGAGCGTTTCGTCGATCAGGTTGCGAAGCACCTGCTGGCGCAGCCGCTCGATTTCGTTGGCGGGAATTTCGCCGCCATTGGCGATCGCCAGCAGCGCGAGCCGCTGGTCGATGTCGGTTTGGGTGATGACTTCGCCGTTGATGATTGCGGTGGCCTTGATCACCGACGGCAGGGTGGTTCCGAACACGGTCGGGTTCTGGGGCAGGTTGAGCCCGCTGGCGCTGGACACCGGCTGGTCCTGCGCCGAGGCCGACGCGGCCGCCGCGATCAGTGCGACGAGCGTTGCAAGCGACGCTGCCTTGGTCCTGGTCATCTTAACTCCCACCCTCAAATTCCTTATCATTCAATCGGTTGTCGCAAGGCCTGTTACCCAAGGTCGCTGAACGCAAGCTTAGCGGCCAAGCCCCTTCAATGCGATTCGAAGCGCGAATGTGCTGCCCTTGCGGAAAGCTCCGATGCGCTCATAGTCGCGCTTCCACGACAGGCCAAGTTCCAGGCAATCGTCTTCGTAGGTGACTCCAAGCCGGTGGCGCACCGGCTCATAGCCGTCGGCCAGGCTCAACGGGTCTTCCTTGGCGTCGGTCAGGTCGATCACCGTCGCCCCGAACACCGACCAGTAACGCGCGAACTTGACCCGGCCGGCGAGCCGAAGCTCTTCCTTGTCGCGCAAATCCTCGACCAAATTGCCGATGTTGCGGTTGAGCCTCAGATAGCCGATCTGGGCATAGGTCTGGTCGGTTCCGATGGTCAGGTCGAGCTCGTTGCGGCGCGGCGCGAAATTGTCCTTGTCGATGCGGAAGCGGTGCGTGAGGTCGATGAACCGCCCGAACCGCACCCGGGTGCGCCCGACGACGTCCGACAAGCGGTCGGTCAGGCCGGTGCCGTCGGGAAAGATGCTTTCGCTTCGGGTCAGGCGATAGCTTTGGCCGATGATCGTGTCGATCGACACGTTGGGCCGGTCGAGCGCCCATTCGACTCCATAAGTGATCCGCGACCCGTCTTCCCATCGGTCGTAGCCGGGGAAGCGGTTGAGCGCGAACAGGTTGCTGTCCTCAAGGTCGACCGAGCGCGCATCCTCGTTGGGGATGACGAGGTTGGGGGTCGGCGGGGTCAGCACCAGCTGAACCCGCGGGGTCAGCCGCTGGGTCCCGCCAAACGCCGGGCCGATGAACGGCCAGCGCATGTCGGCGGCGAGCGCGGCGATCCCGCGGAAATGCCAGCCGTCGCGCCCGGCATAAGCCGCGACCGTCGTGTCGGCGCTGTCGCTGGAGTGGTAGACATCGCCCCGGGCGAAGGCGGTCAGGGTCAGTTCCTGGCCCATCCGGGTGAGCTTGCGCAAATCCCACCGCGCCGATGCGAAGGCGCGCTGTGTGTCCTGACCGTCGATGCGCAGGATGGCGAGACTGTTGCCCTGGACCTGGACCTTGCCGCCGAGGATATTGCCGGGAAGGATGAAGCGTGCGTCGATCGCCGGCAGCGCGATCGGGATTCGGCTCTGGACATCGTCGACCCGAAGGCCCTGGAACCCCCATCCGGCGATCGAAATGTAGCTGGTCGCATCGATCCGCTCGAGGTCGATGAAATTGCGCAGCACGTCATCGCGGCTGATGTCGTAGCGGCGGGTGACGGTCTTGTCCGAAGCGGCGCGGAGCGAGCCGGTGACGCTCCAGTACGGGTCGAGCTGGAACTTGCCATTGGCTTCGAAATAACCGCGAAAGCCGCGCCTGGTGTCGGGGTTGATCGCATTGGGGTCGGGATCGGCGATCTGCCCGTAGGTGAGGAACGCGCCGATCTGGTAGGCGCCGAACTTGTTGAGGTTTCGAAACCGCCCCTCGATCGCCGGCAGCGTCTTGGAGTAGACGTGCGGGGTGAGGGTGAAATCGCGGTTGCTGGCGAAGCGCCAGTAATAAGGCACCGCGAGTTCGAGTCCGTTCGAGCTGGAAAAAGCGATATCGGGGACCATCGCGCCCGAACTGCCGCCCGATCCGCCACTGCCGGTGCCGACCGAGAAGATCGGGAGCAGGGGCAGCGTGATCCCGAACAGGTTGAGTCGCCCGCCCTGGAAGCGGATCTTGTGTGTCGCAGGATCGCGGATGACGCGCGCGGCAACGATCTTCCAGCTCGGCCTCTTGGGGCAGCCGGTCGGGGTCGTCACCGGGCACGGCGAATAGACCGCATTTTCGAGCGTGGTCACGCCATTGACGCGGGTCGCGCGGGCCGCCGCGATCCGCCCGCCGCTGTCGAGCACTACCAGCAGATTGTCGATCGTCCCGTCCCGCAGGGAATCGGTCAAGGTGACGCGGTCGCCGATCAGTTTGTCGCCTCCGGGATTGACCACCACGACATTGCCTTCGGCGCGCACTTCGCCGGTCTTGCGGGTCCAGATGACCTTGTCGGCGGCGAGATAATTGCCGTCGCGGTTGAGCCGCACCCGGCCAAGCGCGGTGACGACATCGGCGTCGCTGTCGTAGATCACCTGGTCGGCGCTGAAATTGACTTGCGGATCGGTGGCGGTCGCGGCGGCGATGACTGGAGCAACTTCCGGCGCTGGAGTCAGCGAGGGTTGGGCTTCGGAATCGCTTAGCCGAGCCTCGGCCGGGACCGCCTGCGCGGCCATTGCCATCCCCGGCCACGCCAGGAATATCGGCAGCGCCGTCCAGCCCAACCTTGTCTTTGGTACGCTCAAGTCGATCCCGCCCGGCACTGCTCGTGGACAACAGCCTATTGCACCTTGCCCGCGACCCGGCAATCCGCCTTGCGCCAAGTCGACGAACATCTGCGCTTTGCTTGGCCAATGGTCCGGCCTAAAGGCCGTTCAGCTTTCGACTTTAGAACAATTTCCAAGGGATTGCTTTGCGCATGAAGATCCGTTTCGCCGACACCCGCCCCGAGGGCGATTATGCACTGGTCGTCCCGGTCCCCGGCAAGAGCGGAAACGAACTTCTGCGCGGGCTCGGCGGCGAAATTGAAGCGTCGCTCGCGCGCCAGCGGTTCAACGGCGATGCGGGCAATGCGGTCGAACATTATCAGGGTCGGCGGATCGTCGCGGTCGGCACCGGCGACGGGGTGTCGCCGGCCGACGCGGCGGAGAAACTGGGCGGCGCGGCGGTCGCACGGCTGCTGATATCGGGCGAAACCGAGGCGGTGATCGACCTGACAGGGCTCGATTATGATGCCGATGCCGCGGCGCGGGTCGCGCTTGCAGCGGCGCTTCGCGGCTGGCGCTTCGATGTCTATCGCACCAAATTGAAGGACAAGCAGAAGCCGACGCTGGCCGCGGTGACCATCGTCGGTGCTGGCGTTGGCGCGGCGGAGCGCTGGACGAGCCGCTATGCGCCGCTGGTCGAGGGAGTCGCGCTGACCCGTGAACTGGTCACCGAGCCGGCCAACATCATTTACCCCGAAAGCTTCGTCGAGCGGGTCACCGCCAGCGTCGAAGGGCTCGGGCTCGAGCTCGACGTGCTCGACGGTCCGGCGATGGCCAAGCTCGGCATGGGGTCGCTGCTCGGAGTCGCGCAGGGCTCGGCCCGGGCGCCGCGAATCCTCGTCTTGCGCTGGAATGGCGGGACCGCGGGCGACGCGCCGGTGGCATTGCTCGGCAAGGGTGTGACTTTCGACACCGGCGGGATTTCGATCAAGCCCGCCGCCGGCATGGAAGCGATGAAGTGGGACATGGGCGGCGCCGGCGCGGTAGTCGGTGCGATGAAGGCGCTGGCCGGGCGCAAGGCCAAGGCCAATGTCATCGGCGTGTGCGGAATGGTCGAGAACATGCCCGACGGCAATGCCCAGCGCCCGGGTGACGTGGTGACGTCGATGTCGGGCCAGACGATTGAGGTGATCAACACCGATGCCGAGGGCCGGCTGGTGCTGTGCGACCTGATGACCTGGACCCAGCGCGAGGTGAAGCCGAAGGTGATGATCGACCTCGCCACGCTGACCGGGGCGATGGTCGTCAGCCTGGGCCATGAGATGGCGGGGATGTTCGCCAACGACGACGGGCTGGCCGAGGAATTGCTTGCCGCGGCCAAAAGCTCGACCGACGCCCTGTGGCGCCAGCCGCTGGGCGAGGCCTACGACCGGCTGATCGATTCGCCGATCGCCGACATGAAGAATGTCGGGCCGCGCGAAGCGGGATCGATCACCGCCGCGCAATTCCTCCAGCGGTTCGTCGACGATGGCGTCAAATGGGCCCATCTCGACATCGCCGGAATGGCCTGGTCGGACAAGTCGAAGCCAACCTACGACCGCGGCGCGACCGGCTATGGCGTGCGACTGCTCGACAAGTTTATCGAGGATAATGCGGAAGGTTGAGCGACGGCGAGATGCGCGTCGATTTCTACCAGCTTGGGCTCAATGGCCACAACGGGGTGATCGGATCGCTCGTCAGCAAGGTGCTGGACGACGGTGAGCGGCTGCTGATCGTCGCCGATGACGAGGCCTTGCTCGCGCGGCTCGACCGGATGCTGTGGGACGAGGGCGCGGCGAGCTTCCTGCCGCACGGGCTCGCCGGGGGGGCCGACGATCCGCGCCAGCCGATCCTGCTCGCCACCACTACCGACGCACCCAATCTGGCGCGCAACATCTTGATCGCCGACGGCGAATGGCGCGACGCGGCATTGCACTTCGACCGGGCGTTCTATGTGTTCGATGCGGCCACTCTCGAAGGCGCCCGGCTGGCGTGGAAACTGCTCTCCGGCCGCGACGAGGTCGAGCGGCATTATTGGGCCAGTGAAGAGGGGAAATGGGTCGAGAAGGGCTGAGGCGACCTTGCCCTCCAGCGGCGCTCCGGCTAGGGGCGCGGCCAATCCCTTCCACCCCACATCCAATGATGGAGCTTTCCATGGCGGTCACCCGCACCTTTTCGATCATCAAGCCCGACGCCACCCGACGCAATCTGACCGGCGCGGTGACCAAGATGCTCGAGGATGGTGGCCTGCGCGTTGTCGCCTCCAAGCGGATCCACATGACCAGGGACCAGGCCGAGGGCTTTTACGCGGTCCATTCCGAGCGGCCGTTCTTCGGCGAGCTGGTCAATTTCATGATCTCGGGACCGGTCGTGGTCCAGGTGCTTGAGGGCGAGGGCGCGATGCAGCGCAACCGCGACATCATGGGCGCGACCAACCCCGAGAATGCCGAACCCGGCACGATCCGCAAGGAGCTGGCCGAATCGATCGAGGCCAATACGGTCCACGGTTCGGATTCGGATGAGAATGCGGCAATCGAGATTGCTTACTTCTTCAAGCCGGATGAGATCGTCGGCTGAAGGCCTTCGGCTCACTCACAGCAAAGGCCCGAACATCGCCAATGTGTTCTGCCACAGGCGGTCGAGCAGGCTGACGGCGGCGACTTGTTCCTCGCTGACACGGCGGCAATCGGCCAGCCATTCGTCTTGGCGGGCGCGGATCTGGCCGGCGAACTCGGCGTCGAGGAACAGGATATTGTTCTCGAAATTCAATTCGAAGCTGCGCCGGTCGAGGTTGGCCGATCCGACCAACCCGACCTTGCCGTCGACCACCATCGTCTTGGCGTGGAGCAGGCCGCAGCCATATTCGTAGAGCTCGACCCCGGCTTTGAGTAGATCGCCATAATGGCTTCGGCTGGCGGCGGCGACGATCCGGCTGTCGTTGCGCGCGGGGAGCAGCAGCAACACCCGCACGCCGCGCCTAGCCGCCGATAGGATGGCGAACAGCAAGGCTTCGTCGGGCACGAAATACGGGGTGGTGATGACGAGCTCGCGCCGCGCCGAATGGATCAGTTCGGCAAAGCAGGCGGACATCGCCGGATAAGGCAAAGTCGGCCCGGTGCCGATCACCTGGGCGATGATGGCGCCGCCGCCCGAGGGCGCGGGCCTCGCCAGCAGCGCCGACAAATCCTCGCCATGCTCGCCCATCCAGTCGGACACGAACAGGAACTGCCAGTCGCGCGCGACCGGGCCTTGCCAGCGGGTCATGACGTCGACCCACGGCGCATAATGCGGCTTGACCCGAAATTCGGGATCGGCGGCATTCTGGCTTCCGCACCACGCGATCGAGCCGTCGATCACCACCAGCTTGCGATGGTTGCGAAGGTCGACCCGGCCGCGGATCATGGTCCACAGCAAATTGCCGACCGGAAGCGCGACCCGCATTTCGGCGCCGCAATCCGTCATCGCCTGCCAGTGAGCGGAGCGAACCAGCGAGCGCGAACCAAGCGCATCGGCGAGCACCCTCACGGCCACTCCGCGCTCCGCCGCCCGGATCAATCCGTCCTTGATCTTGAGGCCGTTGCAGTCGTCGAGCCAGATGTAGAAGATGCAATGGACATGGTCCCTCGCGGCGTCGATATCGGCCACGATCGCATCGATCGCGGCATTGCTGTCGGCGGCCAGCGTCGCGCGATTGCCGCTGGTCGGACCGAGCCGGTTAACCGATTGGGCTAGCGCGAACGGCGCATCATACGGACAATCGGCGATCGCGCGCGCCGCCCCGGGTTCGTGGGGCGGCCGGACCAGCCGGTCGTCGATCGCCCGCCCGCGCTGGCGGCGGGTCGCACTGACCCGCGCTTCGCCGAGCATCAGATAAGCGATCATTCCGACGAATGGAGCAGCGATGATCACGATCACCCACGCCAGCCGCGACGTCGGCTCGCGCTGCGGGCGGAGCATGGCGCGAAATAGCACGAAGATCTCCGCCGCGATCAACGGCAGCGTGAGGTACATGTGGAATGGCTTCACCTGCTGAGCTTGGTGCCGGTCGGCCGGTCGCCCGGTCCCGGCTGGCGGACCCAGCGCATCGCCTGGACGTCGTCGTTGCTGCTGTTGCGCGCGGCGACGAGGATCGCTGCGAGTGAGGCCGGGCGGCACTTTTCGTCGATCCCGGGATATTTCGCACCTTGGCTTGGCCCGCATTTGACCCACCAGAAGCGCAATTTCGTCAATTCGCGCGGCTGGTCAGCGCTGTCGGGTGCGTAGGCCAAATAGGCATAGCCGTTGATCGTCGGATCATTTTGGCTGTCGAGCCGGATTTCGGCGAGGGATGGATCGCGCGCGCCGAACCGGACCGAGAGGCTCAGCTCTTTGTCCCCGTCGCCACGGTCATTGTCGCCCAGCAGGATCGCGCCATGCGGGTCGAGCACCAGCCAGTGCGCGCATTTCGGCCAATCGCCCGCCGGTCCGTCGATCGCGACGTTGCAGTCTGACTCGGTCGACAACCACAGGCCGGGGCGCGGGACCTGAGTCGCCGGGGGCACCCCGTTGAGCATCGGCTGTTCGGAAAACACCGTGTTGCACGCGGGGAGAAGCGCGAATGCTGCCAGCAGAAGCGGCAGGCGAAGGCGATCAGAACTCATCGGCAATCCTCGACAATTTGGTCAGGCGCGGCGGGGCGCAGGCGCTCCAGCTGCGTTCGAGCCACTCGGCGACATGATCCCAGTCGACGTCGCGGCGGTTGAGCTTGATCGCCAGCCACCCGCCTGCGCCATAATATTTGGGCCAGTAATAAATATCGGGATGGGCCTCGATCAGGCCGCTCATCTCGTCCGGGCTGCTCGCCTTGACCAACAGGCCGACGGATTCTTCGCCATGATGGTGGTCGGCGAGGATGGCGAATAATTTGGGCGCCTTGCTCGCGCCGACCGACCAGCCGGGCGAGCCGTGTGAGGTCTTGCGGCCGACCTCGGGCAGGCGGCGGGCGAGTATGTCGACTTGGCGCTCGATCCAGTCGGCGCTCAGTGGTTGATGCGTGAATTCGGATAGGATTCGGGGGTAGAGCTGGTGCTCGGCGATCAGCACTCGGGTGGCGAGCGAGTCGGGCGTGTCACCGGGGAGCACCGCGACCTCGACCTGGCCGAGAATCGCGCCCGAATCGACTTGGTCGCTGACGAGGTGGACCGTCGCTCCGGTGACCGTCTCGCCAGTCGCCAGGACGGCTTCATGCGATTTGAGCCCGGGATGGCGGGGGAGCAGCGAGGGGTGGATGTTGACCATCCGGCCCGCCCAGCGAGCGACGAATTCCGGCGGAATGATGCGCATGAAGCCGGCCAGCGCGATTGTATCGATGCGCGCCTCGTCGAGTTCATCCTGCAAGCTATTCCAGTAGTTTGCACCCACTGACTTGGCATCGAGCGGCAAGGTCGTAACTCCCTCCGCCTCGGCCAGCGCGAGGCCCGGCGCAGCGGGCTTGTCGCCGCTTACCAAAGCCACTTCGTACGGGCAATCTTCGGCGCGCGCAGCGTAGATCAGGGCGGCCATGTTCGACCCGCGGCCCGAGATCAGGATCGCGACTCGGGCGCGATCAGCCATGATGGGTGGCGGACCAGTCGTCGCGGGCGCTCCACGTGCCCGCGCTGCCGCTGACGGTGCAGCCAGTTTCGCCGACGCCGATGGTGCCGATGCGGAACACGGTCTCGCCCGCCGCTTCGAGTTCGGCGGCGACCCCGTCGGCTTTGTCCGGGCGGACCACCGCGACCATCCCGATCCCGCAATTGAAGGTCCGCGCCAGTTCGCCCGGCTCGATTGCGCCGCCGGCTTGCAAGAAAGCGAACAGGCGCGGCAACGGCCAGGCGTCGGCATCGACTATCGCGTGGCAGCCGGCGGGCATAACCCGCGGAATATTCTCTAATAATCCACCACCGGTAATATGCGCCAACGCGCCGATCCGCCCAGCGCGGACCAGTGGCAGCAGGCTCTTCACATAGATTCGCGTCGGCTCGAGCAGCGCCGCGCCGAGCAACCTGTCCTGGTCGAACAACGCCGGGCGATCGAGCTTCCAGCCGTTGGTCTCGATCAGTTTGCGAACCAGGCTGAAGCCGTTGGAATGGACTCCCGAACTGGCCAGCCCGAGGATCACGTCGCCGGGCCGAACATCCTTGCCGGTCAGTGCTTTGGCCCGATCGACCGCGCCGACGCAGAACCCCGCGAGGTCGTAATCGCCGTCGGCGTACATGCCCGGCATTTCCGCCGTCTCGCCGCCGATCAGCGCGCAGCCGGCGAGGCGGCAACCCTCGGCGATCGAAGCGACGACCGCTGTCGCGACCGCGGGGTCGAGCCTGGCGGTGGCGTAATAATCGAGGAAGAACAACGGCTCGGCGCCCTGGACGATGAGGTCGTTGGCGCACATTGCGACCAGGTCGATCCCGACCCCGTCGTGGCGGCCGGTGTCGATCGCCAGCTTGAGCTTGGTTCCGACCCCGTCATTGGCGGCGACCAGCAATGGATCGTCATAGCCCGCCGCCTTCAGATCGAAGAACCCGCCGAACCCGCCGATCTCGGCATTGGCACCCGGCCGGGCGGTGGCGCGCGCTAGCGGGGCGATGGCCTTGACCAGCGCATTGCCGGCGGCGATCGAGACCCCGGCATCGGCGTAAGTGAGCGGCTTTTGCGACATGGATGTTGGCACTAGCCACAAGCCGCTTGGATTTCCACGCACATATCGCCAAAAGCCCGCTTATGGTCCTGGCCCGGCGCTCCGCCTTCTTCATCGCATCCGCGCTTGCGCTCGCCGTCGGCGGCGTGCTTGTCGCGCAGATGGAGTCGGGCGACCGCGGGATCGCGCCGATCGACAGCTCGGGGACGCTCGAAATCAACGACATCCACGTCGATGTCGGGGGTAAGGACGCCAATGCCGCGCGCTATGCCGGCTGGCGGGTCGCCCAGCGCGAGGGGTTCAAGGCGCTGTGGGCCAGGCAGCACGGACTCCCGCTGAGCGAAGCGCCGACCTTGAGCGATTCGACGCTCGACAATCTGGTCAGCTCGATCATCGTCGAGCGCGAGCAGATCGGCCCCAACCGCTACGTCGCCGACCTTGGCATCCTGTTTGATCGCGCGCGGGCCGGGGAAATGCTCGGAGTCGCCGGCGTCGTGCGCCGCTCGGCGCCGATGCTGCTGATCCCGGTGCTGGTGTCGGGCGCGACTATGACCAGCGTCGAGCAACGCAATTCGTGGCAGCGCGCCTGGGCGCAGTTCCGCACCTCGCAAAGCCCGATCGATTATGTCCGGGTCAGCGGGGCGGGGGTCGATCCGTTGCTGATCAACGCCGCGCAGACCATGCGCCCGGGGCGCGGCTGGTGGCGCAACATCATCGATTATTACGGCGCGGCGGACATACTCGTCGCCGAAGCCTCGCTTCACCGCGAATATCCCGGGGGACCGGCGGTGGCGCGGTTCGTCGGCCGCCACGGGCCCGACGGCGAAATCCTCGGCGGGTTCGAGCTCCAGGCGAAGGACAGCGCCGATATCCCGCGGATGATGGCCGAGGGGGTCAGCCGGATGGACCAGTTGTTCACCCTCGCGCTCGCTTCGGGCCGGCTCAACCGCGATCCCAGCCTGATCATCGCCGAACCGCCGCCGCCGGTCGAGGAAGTGATCGCCCCGGTCACAGCGGTGATCGCGCCGCGGATCGTTCAGCTCCAGATCCTGACCCGTGACGAGGGCAGCCTATCGTCTGTGTTCGGCGCGATTCGATCGATCGCTGGGGTCGATGCGGTGTCGCCGCGAAGCACCGCGATCGGCGGCTGGTCGATCCTGCTGGTCACCTATCGCGGTGAACCGCAGACGCTGGCAACGGCGATGGCGGCGCAGGGCTGGTCGGTGATCGATGTCGGGGGAACGCTTCGGGTCAATCCCGGCGCCGCGCCCCCGGCAGTGCCCAAGCCCCCGGCCAAGCCTCCGGCCGACAACACGCAAGCGCCCGCCGGCACCGAATGAAGGCCGCCGACCAGATCGCGCTACCGCTCGACTGGCCGCAAGTCGGAGAGGACCGCCGCTTCATCCTCGGCGAGGCCAACCGCGCCGCTTTTGAACATTTCCGCCAATGGAGCCTGTGGCCGGTTAAGGCGACGATCCTCGCCGGCCCGCGTCGCTCGGGCCGATCACTCCTCGCGCGAAGTTTCGTCGCCCGGGTCGGTGGCCGATTGTTCGATCAGGCCGATGGGCAGGACGAGGAAGAGCTGTTCCACGCCTGGAACCAGGCGCAGGAGACGGGCCGCGCGCTGGTGATGATCACCGATAGCGAGGCGCCGTGGCCGGTGGCGCTGCCCGACCTTCGGACCCGGCTCGCGGTGACCCCGGTGACCCGGATTCTCGAGCCCGACGACGCTTTGTTCGCCGCGCTGATCGTGCTGTTGTTCGCCGATCGCGGGCTGCATATACCGGTCGAGGCGGTACGGTTCATCACCCAGCGGGTGCACCGCGACTATGTCACCGCCGAGCGGGTGGTCGAGGCAATCGACCGCCACGCCTTCGCCGAGCGGGCGCGATTGACCCTGCCGACCATCCGCCGGGCGCTCGGCCTCGCCGGTCTGGTCGACCAGAGGGGTGCCGCATGACCCAGCCGCGCGCCCCGGCAAGCCGCTATTTCAACCGCGAATTGTCGTGGCTGGCGTTCAACCGCCGGGTGCTGGAGGAAGCGACCAACGTCGCGCATCCGTTGCTCGAGCGGCTTCGCTTCCTGTCGATCTCCGGATCGAACATCGACGAATTCTTCATGACCCGCGTCGCTGGCTTGAAGGGCCAGCAATTGCGCGGGATCGAGGATCTGTCGGCCGACGGGCTGACCCCGACCCAGCAGCTCGATGCCATCGCCACCGAGGCCGACGCGCTGATCGTCGCCCAGCAGGCCGAATGGATGGTGCTTCGCGAGGCGCTCGCCGAACAGGGCCTGCAGGTGGTCACCGCCGACCAGCTGACCGCGCGCGAGGCGGAGTGGCTGTCGGATCATTTCCGCGAGCAGATATTGCCCGTGCTGACCCCGCAGGCGATCGACCCGTCGCACCCGTTCCCGTTCATCCCCAACCGCGGCTTCACTTTGGTGTTCAGCCTCAAGCGCGGGCGGCGCGCCGAGCTGGTCACCGAATTGCTGATGATCCCGTCGACCCTGCCGCGCTTCATCGCGCTTCCAGTCAGCGGCAAGACGATCCGCTTCATCGCCATCGAGGCAGCGGTGATCGCCCATTTCGACATCTTGTTTCCCGGCTTCACTAAGATTGCCGACGGTGCGTTCCGGGTACTCCGCGACAGCGACATCGAGGTCGATGACGAGGCCGAGGATCTGGTGCGTTACTTCCGCTCGGCGATCCAGCGGCGGCGGCGCGGGCGGGTGATCCGGCTGGAATTCGACGACGATACGCCCCAGGAAGTCGAGCAACTGGTGCGCGAAGGCATGCGCGCCGATTCGGCGCTAAGCGCGGAGAGCGGTGGACTGATCGGGATCGCCGATCTGGCGCAGCTGGTCGAGACCGATTTCCCCGACCTCAAATTCCCGCCCTACAGCCCGCGCTTCCCCGAACGGATCCTCGAGCATGACGGCGACATCTTCGCCGCCATCCGGTCGAAAGATTTCATCATCCACCACCCGTACGAAAGCTTCGACGCGGTCGTCGCCTTCTTGCGGCAGGCGGCGGGAGATCCCGACGTGGTAGCGATCAAGCAAACGCTCTATCGCGCCGGCAAGCAGTCGGCGATCGTCGATGCCCTGGTCGCCGCCGCCGAAGCGGGCAAATCGGTCACCGCGGTGGTCGAACTGAAGGCGCGGTTCGACGAGGAGCAGAATTTGCTGTGGGCCAGCCGGCTCGAACGTGCCGGGGTGCAGGTGATCTACGGCTTCGTCGAGTGGAAGACCCACGCCAAGGTATCGATGGTGCTTCGACGCGAGGGCGGGACGATCCGCACCTACACCCATTTCGGGACCGGCAATTACCACCCGACCACCGCCAAGATCTACACCGACCTCAGTTTTTTCACCGCCTCGCGCCGGGCGGCGCGCGACGCGGCGAAACTGTTCAATCTGACCACCGGTTACGTTCAGCCCAAGGGACTCGAGTTGCTGACGCTCAGCCCGCACAATCTGCGCGAAAAATTCCTCGCGTTGATCGACGGCGAGATCGCCTTCGCCCAGGTGGGCAAGCCGGCGGCGATCTGGGCCAAGATGAACAGCCTGGTCGACCATGCGATCATCGACAAATTGTATCAGGCGAGTGAGGCCGGGGTATCGATCGACCTGATCATCCGCGGCGTCTGCTGCCTTCGCCCCGGGGTCGCGGGCCTGTCGTCGAACATCCGCGTCAAGTCGATCGTCGGGCGGTTCCTCGAACATAGCCGGATCTTCGTCTTCGCCAACGGCTTCCGGTTGCCCAACGCCAAGGCGCGGGTGTTCATGTCCTCGGCCGACTGGATGGCGCGCAACTTCGACCGGCGGGTCGAATATCTGCTGCCAATCGAAAATCCGACGGTCCATGCCCAGGTGCTCGACCAGGTGATGATCGCCAATCTGATCGACAATGAGCAAAGCTGGTCGCTCCATTCCGATGGCAGCTATCGCCGCATCGTGCCGGGCAAGAGGCACTTCAACCTGCACCATTATTTCATGAACAATCCTTCGCTGTCGGGGCGCGGCCATGCGCTTGGCGGCAAGGAAGTGCCCAAGCTGCGCCTGACCCAGCGCGGCGGCGGCTGATGGCGGCGAGGAGCTTCGGCCCGGTCGGGATCATCGACATCGGGTCCAACTCGGTGCGCTTCGTGACGTATGGCGGCACTGCGCGGGTGCCGTCGCATCTGTTCAACGAGAAGGTCACCGCAGCGCTCGGCCGCGGGATCGAACGCGACGGCGCGCTCGACGAGCAGAGCATGGCGAGGACGCTGTCAGCGCTTGCCCGCTACCAGCAGCTCGGTCGCGACATGGGGCTGCGCAAATTGCACACCGTCGCCACCGCGGCGGTGCGTGAAGCGTCGAACGGGGCGGCGTTCCTCAAGCAGGTGGCGGCAATCGGACTGCAACCGAGGATCCTGCCGGGCGAGGAAGAAGCCGAACTGTCGGGGCTCGGTGTCCTGTCGGGAATGCCAGACGCGCGCGGCGTCGTGGCCGATCTTGGCGGCGGGAGCCTCGAGCTGATCCAGGTCGACGGCGGCAAGCTTGGCGCCGGCCTGTCGCTTCCGCTCGGCGTGCTGCGGGTCGGAACCGCGCCGAACCGCAAGAAAATCGCCGCCGCGATCCTCGATGGGATCAAGGGCACCCCGCTCGACGTCTCGCTCAGGGCCTCGAGTCTGCACCTCGTCGGCGGCTCGTTCCGGGCGCTGGCGCGGCTCGACCTGCACCAGGTCAGCCATCCGCTACCGATCGTCCACGGCCACAGATTGACGCCCGAGCGGGTCGCCGCGCTCGAGCTGGTGATCGCCACCACCACGCCGGCCGAACTGAAGGAGCGCAGCGGGCTCAGCCCGAACCGGCTCGGCGCGCTCCCCGCGGCAACCGCGATCCTCGACGCGCTGATCGACGTGTTCGCGCCGGGCGAAGTGATCGTCTCCTCGTTCGGGCTTCGCGAAGGCTTGCTCTACCGCGAACTCGACGCGGCGACCCGGGCGCAGGATCCGCTGATCGCCGCCGCGCTCGAAGTCGGCAACCGGCTCGGGCGGTTCGGCGAGCATGGCGCGACGATCGATACGTGGATCGACCCGTTGTTTCCCGACGACGACCCGCCCGCGCTCCGGCTTCGGCTCGCCGCCTGCCTGATGAGTGACTTCGCCTGGAACGCGCATCCTGACTTTCGCGCCGAGCGCGCGGTCGATCTTGCGCTGCACGGCAATTGGGTCGGGATCGACGCGCATGGCCGGGCGGTGCTTGGCCGGACGTTGTGCGCCGCGTTCGGCGGGGAGAAGGGCTTCGATCCCAAGGTCGCGGCATTGCTCGATTCGCGCGAGGAGGAACGTTGCGCCGCCTGGGGCCGGGCGATCCGGCTCGCCCAGCGATTGTCCGGCGGGACCGAGGCGACGCTCGGCCGAACCGCCATCGCGCTGGCCGAAGGCAAGGTCATCCTCGACGTGCCGAAGCGCTGTGCGGCGCTGGTCGGCGAGGCGGTCGAACAGCGGCTGAAGCAATTGGCCAAGTCGCTCGGCCGGACCGCCGAGGTGGCGATTCGCTAGCCGAAGCTAGGCGTCGACCTTGTCCGATACCTTGGCCGTGGTGGTCATCGTCAGCTTGCCGTCGGTCACGCCGAACGCCACCCGGCCTTCGACCAGGTCGAGCGCGTCGCTGCCGAATTGCTCGAACCGCCAGCCCGACAGGATGTTGAGCCCGTCGCGAACGCCTGCGGCCAAGGCTTCAAGCTCGTCCGAACGGGCGATCAACTTGGGGGCGACCCCGGTTTCGCGCGTACGGATCTTGAGCAGCAACTTGAGCAGGTCGCTGACCAGCACCGCATCCTTGCTTAAGCCCGGCCGCTTGAAGTCGCGCTGCGGCAATTCGTCGGCCGAGACCGGCTCGGCATTGGCAATCGCGCTCATCAACCGCCCCCCGATATCGTTGTTGCGCCACCCCGCCGACAGCCCGCGCACCTTGCCCAGGTCGTCTTGCGACTTGGGCGGATGGGCGGCGAGCTCGGCCAGCGTGTCGTCCTTGATGATCCGCCCGCGCGGGATGTTCTTGCCGCGTGCCTCGGTCTCGCGCCAGCCGGCGATCGCGCGCAGGCGGCCGAGCAATTGCGGGTTGCGACCGGGAAGCTTGAGTCGCTTCCACGCATCTTCGGGAGCGAAAGCGAAGCTCGACGGGTCGGCCAGCCGCTCCATCTCCTCGTCGAGC
Organism: Sphingomonadales bacterium; assembly: GCA_038244345.1. Taxonomy (GTDB): domain Bacteria; phylum Pseudomonadota; class Alphaproteobacteria; order Sphingomonadales; family Sphingomonadaceae; genus Sphingomicrobium. The sequence continues at coordinate 35,555 of JBBRTO010000011.1, forward strand.
CAGCCGCCGCGGCCGTTGCTGCGGAGTTTCTCGACCATCATCGGGAAGATTGTCGCGAGGTGGGTGACGTCGGCGATTGCATAATCGATCTGGCGCTTGTCGAGCGGTCGTCGCGACCAGTCGGTGAAGCGCGCACCCTTGTCGAGCACATGGCCGAGCATCGATTCGACCAGGCTCGAGTAACCGACCTGCTCGCCATAGCCCAAGGCCATCGCCGCGACCTGGGTGTCGAACAACGGCACGGGGGTCTTGCCGGTGAGGTTGTGGACAATCTCGAGGTCCTGCCCTCCGGCGTGGAAAATCTTGAGCACGTCGGTGTTGGCGACGAGCAGGTCGAGGAGGGGCTTGAGATCGATGCCATCGGCCTTCGGGTCGATCGCCGCGGCCTCTTCGCTACTGGCGATCTGGATCAGGCACAGGTCGGGCCAATAACTGTTTTCACGCATGAATTCGGTATCGACCGCGACGAACGGGGCCTGGGCGAGTCGCTCGACCAGTGCTGCTAGCGCCGCACTGTCGTTGATCAGCTTGTGAATCTTCATGTTGTGGGGGGCCATAGCGAGGCCTGCGGGTTGACAAAAGGGGAGGGGACGGGAAATCGCCCGAGTGCCTCCTCACGAGAAAGTTTCATGCACATTTATCGCACCCATAGCTGCGCCGAACTGCGCGCCTCCGATGTCGGCTCGACCGTCCGCCTGTCGGGCTGGATCCACCGCAAACGCGACCATGGCGGCGTGCTGTTCGTCGACCTTCGCGACCATTATGGGCTGACCCAATTGGTGTGCCGCGCGGGGTCGGACGCGCTTGCCACCCTCGATTCGCTGCGCGTCGAATCGGTGGTGACGATTTCGGGCAAGGTCGTCGACCGCGAAGGCGGGGCGGTGAACAAGAAGCTCGCGACTGGCGACATCGAAGTGGTGGTCGATGAGGTCGAGGTGCAATCCTCCGCCGCCGAACTGCCGATGCCGGTCGCTGGCGAGCAGGAGTATCCCGAGGAAATCCGCCTCAAATATCGCTACCTCGATCTGCGCCGCGAGCGGCTTCACGCCAACATCATGCTCCGTTCGAAGGTTATCGCCTCGGTCCGCCAGCGGATGATCGGGCAGGGGTTCACCGAATTCCAGACCCCGATCCTGACCGCCTCCTCGCCCGAAGGCGCGCGCGATTATCTCGGCCCCAGCCGCGTCCACACCGGCAAATTCTACGCGCTCCCGCAGGCGCCGCAGATGTTC
>JBBRTO010000012.1:0-33538 GCA_038244345.1 Sphingomonadales bacterium
AACACCGTTTCTACTTTCTGCGCATCGCCCTCAGCCCGGCCACTTCCTCGGGCGACAGCTTGCGGTTGGCGCGGACCGGGCAGTAGGTCGGGCCGATCGCGTCCGGGACATAGATTTCCGCGTCATAGCCCGAGCAGATGAAGCCCCCGGCGCGCGCCCTCAGCGCGATCTGATTCTCGAAATCGAGCCGCGACGCGCAGTAACTCAGCGTCTTCAGCTCGTAATAGTCGCGCGAATTGGTGTTGACGATGATCGTGTCGCCCGGCCCCTGGCGAAAGCCGGTGACGTTGCTGGCGTAGAAGCATTGGCCGCCGCCCGACCGAGCCGCCGACTGGGTGGGATAGGCGCCGGGCTCGGCATAGGCATTGCAACCGGCCAGCAGCGGCAGCACGAGTAAGGGCGAGTACATGTTCATCGGCCTGGTTCTCCGATCATCCGCATTCCCAACGCATGGACCGATCGCCGGGTTGCGGCAAGCATGCGCGCTTGCCCGGTCAGAATGCCCCGCGGCGCTGCTGGTGCGCGGCGATCACCGCCTTGGTCACCGCCTGCATCATTCCCTGCGCCTGTCCTCCCGATCGGTTGGGGATGGCCATCAGCGCCATCGCATAGACGCTCCCGTCGGGCGCGGTGAGCAGCCCGATGTCGTTGATCCCGCCGATCCGCCCATTGAGCACTTGGCCCGTCCCGGTCTTGTGATTCCAGCGCCAGCCGGGCGCCAGTGCCGCCTTGACCCGCGCCTTGCCGGTCTTGGTCTGCCCCATCGTGTTGAGCAATCGCGCCGTCGATCCAGGTGACAGCAGGTCGCCGCGCTTCAGCCGCGCCAGCGCGGTGGCCACCGCATGCGGCGCCGCGCCGTCATAGGGATCGGACAGATATCGCTCGAACGAAGAACGGCGGAGCGGCATCGGCAGCGCCGAACGCGCCTTGTAGAAGGCGTCGCCGATCGAATAGCTCTGGCTCCACGTCAGCCCCGCGATCTTCGACTGCAGCGAGCGTTCGCCGTTGAAGAAGCGGATCGCGCCGAGCCCCTTGCGCTCGATCATCGCGCGCACCGCGTCGGGCCCGCCGACCGAGCGCATCAATTTGTCGTTGGCGGTATTGTCGCTTTCGGTAATCGCGGTAAACATCAACGCGCCGAGCGTGGTGGTATGCCCGCCGCCGAGGATCTTCGCCGCCAGCGGTTGATGAAACAAGGTCAGATCGTCGCGCACCAGCGTGACCTGATCGTTGAGGTTGAGCGCTCCGCGATCGACCGCGTCGAGCGTGGTGATCGCCACCCACAGTTTGGAGCAGCTCTGCTGCGGGAACAGGCTGCCGGCATTATAGTCCACCTCCCACCCGTCGTTGAGGCTGATGATCGCGATCCCCGGCTTGCCGTCGAAGGTCCGGCCAATCCGGTTGATCTCATCGCGAAGCCCGAACGGGGCGCCGCTCGCGGCGATCATCGGCGGGTTTTGCCGGGCTTGCGGATAGGCCGGTTGTCGCTGTTGTTGCGGCTGGGGCTGGGTCGGCAGCGGCGCCAGCGGGTCGCGCTGCTGCGCTTGCCCAGGCGCCCCGCAAGCCACCGCCCCAAGCCCCAATATCAAGCGGCGCACCAATGACGTCATGACCCCAGTTTCCCTCACACCCAGACCGAAGATGATGCTGCGCGATTGGTGATGAACGAAAGCTTCACGCGATGAGCCGAGTCGCAAAAGCGACGAGTTGAATCAAAGTGCTGCTTATCGCCCGCCGGTGAGCAGCGCCGAGCTTTCGACTTCGTCGAGCGCGCGGTGCGCCGCGATGTAACGGCGCGCCTTGGCGATCCACGGCCCCGCCCTCGCCGCCCCGGGCAGCCGCATCGTCTCGGCCAAAGCGATGTCGACCTGCCCCTGCCCGAGGTGTGCCAGCGCCCGGTCGTAGCGCGCCTCGGGCTTGGGTGAGGGCGCGCTGGCCCGGCGCACCGCGACGATCGACCCCAATTCGCGCTTGAAGCCCTGCCATAATCCTTCGCCCGGCGCCCTGCGACGAAGCTCGCCCTCAAGCGCGCCATAATCGTTGGTCAGCTGGTCGAGCGTCACCGGGTTTCGCGAGGCAGTGATAATCGTCGCCACCGCGACCGGGTTTTGGCTTCCGAACCGCTCGGCCAGCAAAGTCTCGAGATAGCCCAGCTGGACCCCGCGATCGACCGCCCGGCGGCTGGCGAAGGCGACCAGCAGCGCGTCCGCCCGCCCGACCGATCCTGCGGTCCGCTGGGTCGAATTCTCGACATTGCGGAGGCGTGCCTCGAGCGCCGCGACGCGCTCGCCCGCCGCTGTGTCGGGCGCGGCCTCGAAGGTCGTTGCGGGCGCCGCGAGCCTCGCCACTGGCTGCGGCGCAAGCACCGCTGGCCGCGGCGCGATTCCCAGGAACCGTGCGCCCGAGTCCCACCGCGACAGGCCCCACACCGTCAGGCTCGCGCCGACCATCAGCAGCAGGATCACCCACGCCACCGTCGCCGCCCAGCCGGGCCGTCGATTGTTCGGACCAATCATCGCGGTCGATCCTGACACAGCTCGACGGCGAGGGCCAGCAACGCCCCGTCGGCTGGCGCATTGATCGCCGCCACCTGGCGCCAGCCGCCGCCGCACGCATCGGCCGCGGACTGGCTGATCGCCGCGATCGATATGTCGCCGCGCTGCTCGACCAGCTCGGCCAGCCGGACTCCGGCGCGCGGGCTGTGGACCATCGCCACGCCGCCATGCAGCGCGTCGAGCGCTGGCGGCGGGTTGATCGCCCGGCTGTCATAAACCGCGATTTCGGTGACCCCCGGGATCGCCCGATGCTCGACCCCGGTCAGGTGAAGCAGCCGCAGGCCCTTCGGCACCTGGTCGATCAGCGCCGCCGCATCGCCCGCCCCGATCGCCGCCACTTGCAATCCCGCCGCGCGCGCTGCCGCCGCACTCGCCTCGCCGACGCAATAAGTCGGCAGTGCGCGCAAGGCGGCCAACCCCGCACCGCCGGCCCGCGCGGCATTGGCGCTGGTCAGCAGCAAGGCGTCGAAATCCTCGGGCTTCGGCGCGTCCCAGTCGATCGGCGCAATTTCGAACAACGGGATCGCCAGTGCGTCGATCCCCGCCGCCTCGGCCCGCTTCAATGTCGCGCTCGCCCCCGGCTCGGGGCGCAGGATGACCAGCGTCTTCATTCGAACAACGCCCGTACCGCCGGGCTTGCGCGGCCAAGCAGCGCGCGGCCCATTGCCGTCGCCTGCCCCTCGCCGTCGATGATCTGGTCGTCGGTGATCCGTTCCGCTCCGTCGGCGCTCAGAATCTCGCCGCGCAGGCGGACTCCTTGCCCTTCCAGTTCGGCCAGCGCCGCGACCGGCGAATGGCAGGTGCCGCCGAGCGCCCGGGTGAACGCCCGCTCGATACCCACTGCGCGGTGAGTCGCGCGATGATCGATCGCCACCAGCAATGCGCGAAGTTCGGCATCGTTGGCGCGGCATTCGATCCCGATCGCCGCCTGGCCTGGGGCTGGAAGCATCGCCTCGACCGGTACCGGTGCTCCGGCCTCGATCCCCAGCCGGTCGAGCCCGGCGGCGGCGAGCATCGTCGCATCGGCCTCGCCGCGCGCAATCTTGTCGAGCCGGGTCTGGACGTTGCCGCGGATCGGCTCGATCCGAAGGTCGGGGCGCCAGTGGAGCAGTTGCGCGGCGCGGCGCGGCGAGGATGTTCCGACCACGCCGCCGTGCGGCAATGCCTCGATCGACCGCGCCCCGATCAGGCGGTCGCGAACATCGGCCCGCTCGAGCATCGCCGCGATGACCAGCTCCGTCGGCCGCTCGCTTTCGACATCCTTCATCGAGTGAACCGACAGATCGCTCTCGCCGCCGAGCAGTACGGAATCGAGTTCCTTGGTCCACAGTGACTTGCCGCCGACCTCGGCCAGCGGCCGATCCTGGATGCGGTCGCCGCTGGTGCGGATCGTTCGGATCACCACCGTCCCGGGCGCCCAGCCATGCGCCGCCTCCAGCGCCCCGGCGACGCTCCGCGCCTGCGCCACCGCCAGCGGCGATCCGCGCGTTCCAAGAATGATCGTTCGTTCCATCGCCCACGCCACTAGCCGAGGGCGGCCCCATGAGGCAAAGGGCGTGGATCATGCCGCTCATCCTCGGTCTCGAATCGTCGTGTGACGATAGCGCGGTGGCGCTGGTCAGCGGCGATCGCCAAATCCTCGCCCAGGCGGTGGTCGGGCAGAACGAAGCGCACCGCCCGTTCGGCGGCGTGGTCCCCGAGATCGCCGCCCGCGCGCATGTCGACATCCTGCCCGGACTGATTCGCCAGGTGCTGGCCGAGGCCGATATTGCGATCGGCGAGATTGACGCCATCGCCGCGACCGCCGGTCCCGGGCTGATCGGCGGGGTGATGGTCGCGCTGCTCGCCGGCAAGGGACTGGCCATCGCCACCGGCAAGCCGCTGATCGCGGTCAACCATCTCGAAGGTCATGCTCTGTCGCCGCGGCTGGTCGATCGCGAGCTCACATTTCCCTATCTCCTTCTGCTCGCCAGCGGCGGCCATTGCCAATTGCTCGAAGTGCGCGGGGTTGGCGATTACCGGCGGCTGGCGACGACCATCGACGATGCGGCCGGCGAAGCGTTCGACAAGGCCGCAAAATTGCTCGGCCTCGGCTATCCCGGTGGTCCGGCGATCGAGGCGCTGGCGGTGGACGGCGATCCGACGGCAGTCCCGTTGCCGCGTCCCTTGGTCGGCAGCGGCGAGCCCCATTTCTCCTTCGCCGGCCTGAAAGGCGCGGTCCAGCGCGAAGTCGCCAGCGGCAAGCATCAACCGGCCGATGTCGCCGCCAGCTTCCAGCAAGCGGTGATCGACTGCATGGTCGACCGCACCCGAATCGCCCTCGCCGCGAGCGATGCGCCGACCCTGGTCGTCGCCGGCGGGGTCGCGGCCAACGGTCCGCTTCGCTCGGCGCTCGCCGATCTCGCGGCCAATGAAGGGCGCGGGTTCAGCGTCCCACCGGCCTGGCTGTGCACTGACAATGCGGCGATGATCGCCTGGGCCGGAGCCGAACGATTGGGATTGGGCATGATTGACGGGCTCGACGTCCCGGCGCGGGCGCGCTGGCCGCTCGACCAGTCGGCCGAAAAAGTCCGCGGGGCGGGAGCGAAGGGATGAGCATAGAACGTCTGGCGGTGATCGGCGGCGGGGCGTGGGGCACCGCACTGGCGCAGGTCGCGTCGGCGGGCGGCCGCGAGACCTTGCTGTGGGCGATCGAGGATGACGTCGTGACGGCGATCAACAAGATCCACGAAAATCCGGTCTATCTGAAGGGCATCAAGCTCTCGCCCGCGATCCGCGCGACCAGCAACTTCTCCGATCTGTCGAATGTCGACGCCTGGCTGGTCGTCACCCCCGCGCAGCATATGCGCGCCGTGCTCTCGCGATCGCCTTGTCCCAGCATGCCGCTGATCCTGTGCTCGAAAGGGATCGAGGATGCGTCGGGCAAGTTGCTCCACCAGGTGGCGCGCGATGTCTGCCCGACCTCGCCGGTTGCGGTGCTGTCGGGCCCGACTTTCGCGCATGAAGTCGTCGCCGGATTGCCGACCGCAGTCACGCTGGCCTGCGACGATCTCGCGCTTGCCGAGAAGCTCCGCGACCGCATCGCGCTCCCTACCTTTCGCACCTACCTCACCGATGACGTCGCGGGCGCGGAAGTCGGCGGCGCGGTCAAGAATGTGCTCGCCATCGCTTGCGGCGTGGTCGACGGGCGCGGCCTCGGCCAGAACGCCCGCGCCGCATTGATCGCGCGCGGCTTCGCCGAGATGACCCGCTTCGGCCTGGCGATGGGGGCGAAGCGCGAAACGCTGGCCGGCCTGTCGGGCCTCGGCGATCTGGTCCTCACTTGCTCGTCAACCGCAAGCCGCAATTTCTCGCTGGGGAAAGCGATCGGCGAGGGCCGCGACGTCGCCGCGTTGATGGCCGACCGCCGCACCGTTGCCGAAGGCGCGCATACCGCCCCGGTGTTGAAACGCGTCGCGGATGCAAAGGGCATCGACATGCCGATCGTCGCCGCGGTCGATGCCCTGCTCAAGGGCGAGGCCAGCGTCGAAGCGGTACTCGAAGCGCTTATGGCCCGCCCGCCGAGGGCCGAGGCGCATTAGAAGTCGATCGCCACGCCCTTCTTCTCCCAGTCGCCGTAGCGCGTCGGGTCGAGCGTCTGGTTCTCCTGCTTGCCCTCGGCCGGCTCGGGCACCGGGGGAGAGGGTGACAGATAGTCGGGCGGGTCGAGATGGCGGGGGCGTTTCACAAAGCCCAAGATGATGCGTAAGGGGGCCGATGCCAACCCCTCCGCTTTCCCCGTCCGCCAATTCGCCTGCCGACGGTACGCCAGCGCGCCGCGCCGCGCTGGTCATGCTCGATGCGGTGTTGCGCAAGGGCCAGACGCTCGACAGCGCCGCGTCGGCCGCGCGCGGTCTCCCCCCGGCCGATGCCGCCCACGCCAGTGCGATCGCCGGCGAAACGCTGCGCCGCCTGCCCGATCTCGACGAACTGATCGACAGCGCCACCCGCCAGCGCCTGCCCGACGACAGCAAGGCGCGAATGGTGCTTCGCCTCGCGCTGGCGCAGAAGATCGGGCTCGACACCCCCGACCACGCGATCGTCGCAACCGCGCTCCCGTTGGTCGACGGCGGCCCGCGCCGGCTGGTTCACGGTGTACTCGGCACTTTGCTCCGCCGCGGGTTTGGCCCCGCCGAGGCGCCGCGCCTTCCCGCCGAGGTCGAGCAACGCTGGGCAGCGGCGTGGGGCGACGACGTCGTGTTCGCCGCGCGCGCCGCGATTGCCCAGCGCCCGCCGCTCGACCTCAGCTTCGCCACCGATGCCGTGTGCCAGGCCTATCCCGCCGGTCACAGCCTCGCCCCGCGCCACCGCCGGGTCGATCATCACGGCCCGATCCAGTCGTTGCCCGGCTTCGGCGAGGGCGGCTATTGGGTGCAGGACCTCGCCGCCTCCATCCCCGCGCGGATGATGCCCGCAGTGCGAAGCAACGTCCTCGACCTGTGCGCCGCGCCAGGCGGCAAGACGATGCAGCTCGCCGCCGCCGGCCACGCCGTGACCGCGCTAGACCGCTCGAAAAGTCGTCTCGCACGACTGGCCGACAACCTCGCCCGCACCGGGCTTGCCGCAACCACGGTGGTGGCCGACGCGCTCGATTACGCGCCTGCCGAGCCGTTCGACGCGGTGCTGGTCGATGCGCCTTGCTCGTCCACCGGCACCTTCCGCCGCCATCCCGAAGTGCTCTACCGGGCCCGACCGCAAGTCATCGCCGAGCTGACCGAACTCCAGGCCAGCCTTCTCGCCCGCGCCGCGACCTTTGTCCGCCCCGGCGGCACCATCGTCTATGCGGTGTGCAGCCTCGAGCGAGAGGAGGGCGAGGCGATCGTCACCGCCTTCCTCGCCGCGCACCCCGGCTTCGCGCTGTCGCCTCCAGCGCCGGGCGAACTGCCTGACGGCGTGACGTCATCGACCGAGGGCTGGGTGCGGATCCTGCCCGGCATGCTGGCCGAGGCCGGCGGGCTCGACGGCTTCTTCGTCGCGCGCCTTGTCGGGCGAGCCAAATGAAGGCAGATCACCGCCCATGACCTCGCCGATCATTATCTCGCCTTCGATCCTGTCCGCCGATTTCGCCAAATTGGGCGAGGAAGTCCGAGCCATCGACGCCGCCGGCGCCGACTGGATCCATATCGACGTGATGGACGGCCATTTCGTCCCCAACCTCACCATCGGCCCGGCGGTGGTCAAGGCGCTTCGCCCGCACACCGCCAAGCCGTTCGACGTGCATCTGATGATTTCGCCGGTCGACTTGTTTCTAGATGCCTTCGCCGAGGCCGGTGCCGACACCATCACCGTCCACCCCGAGGCCGGTCCTCATATCCACCGCTCGCTCCAGTACATCCGTAGTCTCGGCAAGCGGGCCGGGGTTTCGCTCAACCCCGGTACCCCGGCCAAGATGCTCGATTATCTGATCGAGGAGGTCGATCAGGTGCTGGTGATGAGCGTCAACCCCGGGTTCGGCGGGCAGAAATTCATCCATAGCCAGCTCAAGAAGATCGAATCGATTGCTCAGATGGTCGCCAAGCGCGGGCTCGACGTGATCATCGAAGTCGACGGCGGGATCGACCCGGTGACCGCGCGTCAGGCCGTCGCGGCCGGCGCCACCGCTTTGGTCGCCGGCACCGCGATATTCCGCGACGGCCCAGCCGGTTACGCCGCCAACATCGCCGCGCTCCGGGGATAGGGATGGCCGCGCCGTCCAGATCGAAGGACATCGTCGGCAAGCTCGCTCGCGGATCCTTGTGGTCGCGCCTGAGCGGCTCGGGGCGCAAGCCATTGCGCCTCACTGCGGTGCCGCGCGACCATGTGCTGGGCGATCGCGCGCGCGGCGATGCATTGCTCGCCGGGCGCTTCATCCTGGGCCACGAGATGATTTCGCTGGCCGATGTGGACTTCGCGGCGCTTGGCGCGGCCGGCCCGCTCGCCACCGCCTTCCAGGGCTTTTCCTGGCTACGTGATCTCGCCGCCGCCGCCGGGCGCGATCGCGGCGCCAAGCTGGCCGAGGCGATGGCCGGGCGCTGGCTCATCGCCCACGGCACCCGCGTTGACGAGGCCTGGGTGCCTGCCCTGTGGGGCGAGCGCGTGTTGTTCTGGACTGCTTATGCGCCCTACGTCCTGTCGAGCCGCGATCCCGGCTATCGCTCGGCCCTGCTCAACACCCTTGCGCGCGGCGCGCGACATCTCGACACCAACGCCGACCGAGCGCCCGCCGGGCTCGATCGGATCACCGCCTGGGCGGGAGCGCTCGCTGGCGCCCTGCTGATCCAGGGCGGAGCGCCGCGGGTCGCCCGCGCCGAGGCCGGGCTGATGCGCGCGCTCGCCGCCGCCCAGTTCGAGGATGGCGGGCTGATGAGCCGAAGCCCGCACGAGCAGATATTGCTGGTCGATCGTCTCGGCCTGCTCCGCGCGGCCTATTTCGCCGCCAAGCAGACGCTCCCCGACAGCCTCGAATCCGCCGCCGCCGCCGCCCTCGCCGCGCTTCATGGCGTGACCATGGGCGATGGCGCTTTGTCCAGCTGGCAGGGCGGCAACGCCGGCGACGCGGCGCGGATCGCGGCGCTGGTCGAAGGCTGCGGGCTTCGCGCCCGGCCGCTCCGGGCAGCGCGCGGCTGGGGCTATCAGCGGCTCTCCGCCTTGGGGACGATCCTGGTGATTGACGCCGCCCCGCCACCCCCGACGCGGATGGCGCCGCTCGGCACGGCGTCGACGCTGGCGTTCGAAATGAGCGACGGCGCGCAGCGGCTGGTGGTCAATTGCGGCGGCCCCGGCCCGCTCCCGAGCGAGCTCTCCGCCGACCTCATTGTTGCGCTTCGAACCACCGGCGCGCACTCGACGCTCAACCTTAACGACAGCAATTCGACCGCGATCCTCGACGACGGCAGTCTTGGCAAGGGCGTCGGCGATGTCGTCATCAACCGCGCCGAAGACAACGACTCGAGCAGGCTCGACGCGTCGCATGATGGCTATGTTCGCGGCTTCGGCCTGCTCCACGAACGCTCGATGATCCTTGGCAATGACGGCAAGGAAGTCCGCGGTCAGGACAAACTTACCCCTAGGGGCCGCAAGAAGATCAAGACCGACGCGCCCTACGCGATCCGCTTCCACCTTGCCCCGGGGGTCGAGGCGACGCCGACCGCGGACGGCATGGGCGCGATCCTCCGCGCATCCGGCGCCCCGCCGTGGAATTTTCGCTGTCGGGGCGCGATGCTGGGGATCGAGGAAAGCATCTATGTCGATCATCGCGGGACCCCGCTCGCCACCCAGCAATTGGTCGTCGTTGGCGAAGTCTCGTCGCTCGGCGGCACCATCGCCTGGCAATTTCGCCGCTCCAGCTGAACCTTCCGAAAGTCCCCGATGACCGACCTCGTCCCCGTCCGCCGCGCCCTGATCTCGTTGTCCGACAAGACCGGCCTCGATGCGCTCGCCGCTGGCCTTGCCAAGGCCGGAGTCGAACTGGTCTCGACCGGCGGCACCGCCAAGGCGCTCCGCGATCTCGGGCATCAGGTACGCGACGTCGCCGATCTCACCGGCTTTCCCGAAATGATGGACGGCCGGGTCAAGACATTGCACCCGATGGTCCACGGCGGCCTGCTCGCCGTCCGCGACAATCCCGATCATGTCGCGGCGATGGAGGCGCACGGCATCGCCGGAATCGACCTCGTCGTGGTCAATCTCTACCCGTTCGAAGAAACTGTCGCCAAAGGCGCGGATCGCGCCACGATCATCGAGAATATCGACATTGGCGGCCCGTCGATGATCCGCTCGGCAGCCAAGAACCATGCGTTCGTGGCAATCGTCACCGACCCCGCCGATTATTCGTCGCTGCTGGCCGAGTTGGAGCAAGGGGGCACCAGCCTCGACTTCCGCAAAATGCTCGCCGCCAAGGCGTTCGCCCGCACCGCCGCTTACGATTCGATGATCGCCAGCTGGTTCGCTTTCGCCGATCAGGGGCAGGCCTATCCTGATCAGCGCTTCATCGTCGGCACCAAGGCGATGGATCTGCGCTACGGCGAGAACCCGCACCAGAAGGCCGCGCTCTATCTCCCGATGGGCCCCGCCTCCCCCGGAGTCGCGCAGGCGCGCCAGGTCCAGGGCAAGGAACTCAGCTACAACAACCTCAACGACGCCAATGCCGCGATCGAGCTCGTCGCCGAGTTTCGCGACGGCCCGCCCACCGTGGTCATCGTCAAACATGCCAACCCTTGCGGAGTCGCCACCGGCGAGACACTGCTCGAGGCATGGACCAATGCGTTGCAGTGCGACAGCGTCTCGGCATTCGGCGGGATCGTCGCGGTCAATCGCACGCTCGACGGCCCGACGGCCGAGGCGATCTGCGCGATCTTCACCGAAGTCGTCGTCGCCCCCGATGCCGATGATGACGCCAAGACGGCATTCGCCAGAAAGAAAAATTTGCGCTTGTTGTTGACCGGCAGCCTGCCCGATCCGGCGCGCGGCGGGCAGAGCGTCGCGGTCATCGCCGGCGGCCTCCTGCTTCAGGACCGCGACAATGGCCACGTCACCCAGGGCCAGCTGAAGTTCGTCACCAAGCGCGCCCCGACGGAGCAGGAAATGGCCGACTGCCTGTTCGCCTGGACGGTCGCCAAGCATGTCAAGTCCAACGCCATCGTCTATGCCAGGGATGGGGTTACCGCGGGGATCGGCGCGGGGCAGATGAACCGCCGCGATTCGGCAAGGATCGCCGCGATCAAGGCGCGCGAGGCGGCCGAACTTTACGGCTGGCCCGAACCCCGCACCGTCGGCTCGGCGGTCGCATCGGACGCGTTCTTCCCCTTCGCCGACGGCCTGCTCACCGCCGCCGAAGCCGGCGCCACCGCGGTCATCCAGCCCGGCGGATCGATGCGCGACGAAGAAGTTATCGCCGCCGCCGATGAAGCCGGCCTCGCGATGGTCTTCACCGGCATGAGGCATTTCCGGCACTAATCAGGCGATGTCCTTGTCCGCCTCGGCCGATGCGGCCAGATCGTCGATGTCGGCTTTCCGCATCTTGAACAGTACCCGGTCTTCAGGCCCAAACCCTCGAGTCCACATTACATAGCCGAAGACGCCAAGGATCAGTGGAATTCCGATCAGCAATTGCGCGAGATGTGGCAAATACAGTCGCACCGGGATTCCCACCGCGAGCCCTGCGGCCATCGCCAGGATCAGCGCCCAACGCCAGCCCGACACCTTGTGGCCGATGGTGTGCGCTAGCAGCCGCGACTTGGCGATCGACGCGAACGCGAGCGCCACGCACAGCGCCGCCGCGGGCCCGGTCGCCTGCCACGCCACCGGCCAATGCGCCCAGCGCATCGCGATGATGAAGGCCGCGCTCAACGCCGCTTCCAGTGCCAGCATCACCAGGCTGATGATCATGTTGCGGTTGGGCGCGACATAGATCAGCGCCGCTTCGCTCACCACCGCGGTCGCGGCGACGACTTCGGCGGCGAGCAGGAACGCCAGCGTGCCGGTGCCGATGGTGAAGTCCGATCCGACCAGCGCCATCACCGAATGGCCCGGAAGCGCCAGCGCCAGCGCGATCCCGGCTTGCGCGGCGAGGATCCAGAAGCCGACCTGGCGGACCTGCTTGGCGACCGCGACAAAATCATTGGCGGCGAGGTTGCGCGCGATCACCGGCCCGAGGACCGGCTCGAAGCTGGTCTTGAGCTTGGCCGGCAGCGACGCCACCTGCTGAGCGACATAATAGACCCCGACGAATTGGGGGCTGAGGAACAGCCCGAGCACCGCGATGTCGATCCGCCGCGATCCCCATTCGACCGCGTCGGCGGCGGCCAGCGGCATGTTGCGCCGCGCGGTTTGCCAGCTGCCTCTAAGGTCGGGCCGCCATTCTTGGGGGATTCCGAACTGTCGGATCAGCGGGATCAGCGCCGCGATCAGCGCCGCAACCATCGATATCACATAAGCGATGATCAGCCCGTCCCGCAGCGACCAATATGACCAGATGAACGCGACGATGCTGATCGTCCACGGCTCGACCACCGAGCGCGCGCGCACCGTTGCTCCGACATTATTGTGATAGGCGAGCGCGGCCAGCGCGATGTCGGTCCAGGCGATCGCCAGCACCGTCACCGGAAGCAACCACTCCAGCCCGTGGATCGCGCTGTTGGGGAACATCGCCTGCGGGAAGCTGCCCAGGATCACCATCCCGATCACCGACCCGAATAAAGCGGTCAGCATCGCATCGGCGATGATGCAGGCATGGGGCCGGTCGTCCTCCGCCAGTTGTTGCGCAAGCCCGCGTTTGAGGCCCAGGCTGGCCAATTGCGCCGCCAGTTCGACGACAATCACCGCATAAGCGAACCGTCCGAGCGCCGAGGCGCCATAGATCTGCCCGGCGACGAACAGGAACGGCAGCCGCGCGATCAGCCGCATGACGAAGCCGAGGAAGTTCAGCCGCCCCCCGCGCGCCAGCGTCGCCAGGTCAGCCGATGGTGCCGCGCCCCCCCCCCCAACTTCCCCCGAAATGCTCAATGCGCAGCGCCCCAATGCTCGCCCCAACCGACATCGACGTCGAGCGGGACGTTGAGCTTGAGCGCGGGCTCGGCGGCGCTGGCCATCACTCCGCGAACCACCGCGGCGGCTTCTTCTTCCTTGCCCAGCGGCACTTCGAACACCAGTTCGTCATGCACCTGCAACAGCATCCGCACGTCGCTCAACCCCGCGTCAGACAACGCCCTATCCATCCGGTTCATCGCCCGTTTGATCAAGTCGGCGCTGGTCCCCTGGATCGGCGCATTGACCGCCGCCCGCTCCGCCCCGGCGCGAAACGTCGGGTTGCTCGCGCGGATATTCGGAAAATGCGTCCGCCGCCCGAACAGGGTCTGCGTGAAGCCATGCTCGCGAACGAAGCTTAGCGTGTCGTTGATATAGGTCTGGATCCCCGGGAAGCGCTCGAAGTAACGCGCGATGATCGCCTTGCCTTCCTCGCGCTCGACCCCCAGCCGCCCGGCCAGGCCCCACGCCGAAATGCCATAGAGAATGGCGAAGTTGACCGTCTTGGCCCGCCCGCGCGTGTCGCGATCGACGGTGCCGAACAATTCCTGGGCAGTCATCGAATGGATGTCGGCCCCGGCTGCGAATGCAGCTTTCAGTTGCGGGACATCGGCCATGTGCGCTGCCAGCCGCAATTCGATCTGGCTGTAATCGGCGCTCATCAGCACATGCCCCGGCTCGGCAACGAAGGCATCACGGATCTGCCGCCCGATCTCGGTTCGAATCGGGATGTTCTGCAAATTCGGCTCGGTCGATGAGAGCCGCCCGGTCTGCGCCCCCGACAGGCTGAAGCTGGTGTGGACCCGCCCCGTCTCGGGGTTGATCTGCGCCTGCAGGGCATCGGTGTAGGTCGATTTCAGCTTCGACAATTGCCGCCAGTCGAGCACCAGCTTGGCCACCGGCACGTCTTCTCCGGCCAGCCGCTCCAACTCGGTAACGTCGGTCGAATATTGGCCACTTTTTCCCTTGCGCCCGCCCTTCAGCCCCAGCCGGTCGAACAATACCGCGCCAAGCTGCTGCGGCGAGCCGATCGTGAACGGGCCCTCGGCGGCCTCGTAAACCTGACCCTCCAGCTTGGCGATCTCGACCGCGAACGTCCCCGACAGTTTCGCCAGATAGTCGCGGTCGACCTTGATCCCGCGCCGCTCCATCCGCCCGACCGTCGCCACCAATGGCCGGTCGACCATCTGGTACACCCCGGTCAGCCCCTCTACCGTCATCCGCGGCTTCAATCGCTGCCACAGGCGCAGGCAGATGTCGGCATCCTCGGCGGCATATTCGGTCGCCGCGTCCAATGGCACCTGGTCGAAGCTGATCTGCTTCTGTCCGGTTCCGCACACCGACTTGAACGAGATGCACTCATGCTCGAAATGGGTCTTGGCAAGCTCGTCGAGCCCGTGGCCCGACCGTCCGGCGTCGAGGTCGAAGCTCATCACCAAAGTATCGTCATAGGGTGCGATCTCGATCCCTGCCTTGGCGAACATTACCCAGTCATATTTGAGGTTGTGCGCGATCTTCAGGACCGCCGGATCCTCGAGCAAAGGCTTCAATCGCGCCAGCACCGCCTCGCCCGGCAATTGCGCCGGCGCCTCGGAAAACATGTCACCGCCGCCATGCCCAATCGGGACGTAACACGCCTTGTTCGGCGCGGTCGCCAGGCTGATCCCGACCAGCCGCGCCACCACGCAGTCGATGCAGTCGGTCTCGGTGTCGATCGCGACGAACCCCAAGTGCCGCGCCTCGGCAATCCACCGGTCGAGCGCCTCGATGCTCGTCACCGTCTCGTACAATGTCCGGTCGACCGTGATTTTCTCAGCCTCGGCCAATGGCTTGGCCACGGACGTCATGACGGCAGCGATGTTGGCAGCGCTCGCCCCGCCGCTGCTTCCACCGCCAACCATCCGGCCGAGCAAGGTCTTGAACCCCTGATCCTCGAGGAATTCGCGCAATGGCTCGGGCGGAATCCCGGTCAGCACCAGTCCGTCGAGCGGCTCGGGCAGCGGATGCTCGCATACCAGTCGCACCAGTTCGCGGGACAGTCGCGCCATGTCGGCCTGGTCGATCAGGCTTTGCTGCATCTTCGACGATTTCATCGTCGGCGCCGCGGCCAGCGCGCCTTCGAGCGTCGCATGATCCTGGATCAGCTTGGTCGCGGTCTTGGGCCCGATCCCGCGGATCCCCGGGATATTGTCGGCCGCATCGCCCATCAGCGCCAGCACGTCGCCGACCTTCTCGGGCGGCACCCCGAATTTCTCGATCACCTGCTCACGCCCGATGCGGCGGTCGTTCATCGTGTCGAGCATGTCGACCTGCCCGCCGTCGTCGATCAGCTGCATCAGATCCTTGTCGCTGCTGACAATCGTCACCTTCCATCCCTGCTTGAGCGCGGCAGTGACGTAGCAGGCGATGATGTCGTCGGCCTCCAGCCCTTCCTCCTCGATGCACGGGATCGAGAAGGCCCGCGTCGCGGTGCGGATCATCGGGAATTGCGGGATTAGGTCTTCGGGCGGCGGCGGCCGGTTGGCTTTGTACTGGTCGTATAATTGATTGCGGTGGGTGATGCTCGATGCATCCAGGATCACCGCCATGTGGGTCGGCCCATCCGCCTTGTTCAAGCCATCAGCCAGCTTCCACAGCATCGCCGTATAGCCATAGACCGCGCCCGCCGGCTGGCCGTGGCGATTGGTCAGCGGCGGCAGCCGGTGATAAGCGCGAAAGATATAGCTCGACCCGTCGACGAGATAGAGGTGGGGCTGCGGTTCGGGCATAAGCGAATAGCGTCTAGCAGGACGCGCGCGCGATGCCAGCCTTTGGGCCAGCCTTCGAGGAGGAGAAGTTCATGACCGAAAAATTCCAGCGCCACCGCCAGCCGTGGACCCAGGACGAAATCCAGAAACTCCACTTGCTCGCGGGCAAGGCGATGAGCCTCAGAGCGATCTCCAAGGCGATGACGAGAAGCGAGGAGTCGATCCAGGCGCGGGCGAAGGCCGATGGGCTGAAGGTGAGCAAATTGCGGTAAAAAACCACGAGACAGCGCTCCCCCCACCCGAAATAGGACAAATGGTCATTCACCCTTGGTCTTTTGCGACCTTTGATGCTTTACGGCACCAGCACCGTGTCGACCGCCTCGTCGGCCATCTCGGGATAATCGAGCGTGTAGTGCAGCCCCCGGCTCTCGTGCCGCGACAGTGCTGAGCGGATAATCAAATCCGCCACTTCGACCAGGTTGCGCAGCTCGATCAGGTCGGGCGTGACGCGGAAATTGCGGTAATAATCCTTCACTTCCTCGCGCAGCAGATCGATCCGGTGCTTGGCGCGCTCGAGCCGCTTGGTGCTGCGCACGATGCCGACGAAGTTCCACATGAAGCGGCGGATTTCGCCCCAGCATTGCTGGATCACCACTTCCTCGTCGCTGTCGGTCACCCGGCTCGCGTCCCACCCGCGGATCGCCGGCGGCTCGGGCAGTTCGTCCCAATGGTCGAGGATATGCCGCGCCGCCGCCTCGCCGAACACGAAGCATTCGAGCAGGGAATTCGACGCCAGCCGGTTGGCCCCATGCAGCCCCGATTGGGTCACTTCGCCCGCCGCATAAAGCCCCGGCGCGTCGGTCCGACCGTCGAGATCGACCAGCACCCCGCCGCAGGTATAATGCTGCGCCGGGACCACCGGGATCGGCTCGGTGGTGATGTCGATCCCCAGCCCGATCAGTTTCTCGTAAATGTTGGGGAAGTGCCCCTTCACGAACTCGGGCGGCTGGTGGCTGATGTCGAGGTGGACGAAGTCGAGCCCGTCGCGCTTGATCTCATGGTCGATCGCGCGCGCCACGATGTCGCGCGGGGCAAGCTCGGCGCGCTCGTCATAATCGGGCATGAAGCGATGCCCGGTCTCGGGATGCTTCAACAATCCGCCCTCGCCGCGCACCGCCTCGGTGATGAGGAAGTTCTTGACCTCGAGGTTGTACAGGCAGGTCGGGTGGAATTGCATGAATTCCATGTTGCTGATGCGGCATCCCGCGCGCCACGCCATCGCAATCCCGTCCCCCGTCGCGCCGCGCGGCGCGGTCGAATAGAGGTAGGCGCGGCCCGCCCCGCCGGTGGCGAGGATCGTCGCCCGCGCGGTCAGCGTCTCGACTTCGCCGCTGACACGGTTGAACGCATACAGCCCGTGCACCGAGCCCGAGGTGCTGAACTCCTCGGCATGGCGACCGGTGGCAAAGTCGATCGCTACCATGTCGGTAAGTATGGTGATGTTGGGGTGGGCCACCGCCGCGCTTTCCAGCGCCTGCGCGATCGCCCAGCCGGTGGCGTCGGCGACATGGACGATCCGGCGGTGGCTATGCCCGCCCTCGCGGGTCAGGTGCCAGCCCCCTTTTACAGATTTGGCCCCATCGTCATCGAGGTTGAACGGCACGCCAAGCTCGGCCAGCCGCGCGATCGCCGCCGGCGCGCCGCCGACGACATGCTCGACCACCTCGAGGTTGTTGAGCCCCGCGCCGGCGATCATCGTGTCGCGGACATGCGCCTCGAAGCTGTCGCCTTCCTCGAGCACCGCGGCGATCCCGCCCTGCGCCCATTCGGTCGCCCCGCCGCCAAGCTTGCCCTTCGCCAGCACCGCCACCTTGCGCGTCGTCGCCAGCGTCAGCGCCGCGGTCAGCCCGGCCGCGCCGGATCCGATGATCAATACGTCGGTCTCGATCACGCCGCCGGTTCCCGCGTCAAACTCAAAAACACATCCTCAAGGTCGGGATCGCGGGTCGAAACGTCGACGATCCCCAGCCCGTCGGCCTGCAGCGCGGCGAGTACCTGGCCAGCGTTGACCTGGTCCTTGCGATAGGTGATCTCGATCGTCCTTGGGCCGGTCAACTTGGTCCGGTCGAAGAACGACGCGACCGGCACCGCGGCGAGATCGCGATCGACCTCGACCACCACTGCTTTGTCCTGCGCTCGGCGGATGAGGTCGCGGGTCGGCTCGTTGGCGATCAGCTTGCCGTGGTTGATGATCGCGATCCGATCGCAGAGCTGTTCGGCTTCCTCGAGATAATGCGTGGTCAGGACCACGGTCACGCCGTCGCGATTCAGCTGGCGGACATAGTCCCACAATTGCTGGCGAAGCTCGATGTCGACCCCCGCGGTCGGCTCGTCGAGCACCAGCACCGGGGGCGAATGGACCATCGCTTTCGCCACCAGCAGCCGCCGCTTCATCCCGCCCGACAAGGTGCGCGCATACGCATCCGCCTTGTCGGTCAGCCGCACTGCGGCGAGCAATTGGTCGGTGATCCGGTCGCGCTTCTTGACGCCGTACATGCCGGCCTGGATTTCCAGCGCCTCGCGCGGAGTGAAGAACGGGTCGAACAATATTTCCTGGGGCACGATCCCAATGGACTTTTTGGCGTTGCGCGGATGCGCGTCGATGTCGAACCCCCACACCGTCGCCGTCCCGCTGGTCTTGACCACCATCCCCGCCAGGATGTTGATCAGCGTCGACTTGCCCGCGCCATTGGGACCGAGCAGCCCGAAGATCTGCCCGCGCGGCACATCGAACGACACGTCGTCGAGCGCCAGCTTGGCGGCGCTGGTCTTGGCGGCATAGGTCTTCGATAGCGATTCGATGCGGATGGCGGGCTGGGTCTCGGACATGGCCCGAAGCGATAGCCGCGCCCGACCGGTCGCGAAAGCCAAGATGGTAAACGAACGGGTAACCTTAATCGAAAAGCTTATCTTGATGTTAACCGTCTAGGCCCGCCGCCATGAACTGGTTCATGCGTTTTCCCCTTGTGATCGCATTGCTCGCGGGCCTGCTTGCGGGCCCCGCCAGTGCCTCGCCGGTCGCCGCGCCGACCCCGCCGGCGGCGCAGGCGGCGCTGATGAGACCGCTGACCCTGGTTAAGCTTGCCGACATGAACTTCGGTGACCTCATCGTGACCACCGGTGGCAGCGCGACGATCAATCCGACGACCGGGGTGATGAGCGTCACGGGCGGCCTCCTCCCCATCGGTGGAACGCCCTCGCCGGGCCGCTTCACCGGGGTCGCCACCCGGCTCGCGTTGATCTTCATCCGCACCCCCACCAGCGTCCAGTTGAAGCGTGTCGGCGGGATCGAAACGCTGACCCTCGACACCTTGACGCTCGACGGTTTTGCTCTCCGCCTGGTCGGCGCGACGCCGTTCCAATTCGCGGTCGGGGGGCGGCTCCTGGTTCCGGCCGGCACGGTTGACGGAATCTACGTCGGCCAGGTCGACGTCACGGTCGAATATTTCTGACGAACAAGGTAAATAGTTCGCCTACCCTGGTTATTGAACGCATGTTGAGACGCAGATGTCAGAAGTACCCCGCACTTTCAACGTGTAGGGAACCAATGACATGCGCTTTAACATCTGCCTCGCGGCGCTTGCCGCTACCACCGCTTTCGCTTCGCCCGCTTATGCTGCCGCCACGGATACCGCTACTGCCGAAGCCCGCGGGCTCGTCCTTCAGCCGCTAACCCTGACCAAGGTAAGAGATCTCGATTTCGGCACGGTCATTTCCAGCCCCACGGCTGGTACCGTCACCATCGACGCTGACACCGGCAATCGCACTTCAACCATAGGGGTCACCGCAGTGGCATCCAACGTCGGCCAGCGCGCGCTGTTCGCGGGCGCCAGCACGCCAAGCCAGGTCGTCGGTCTGACCCTGACGCTTCCCCCGGGCGGCATCCTGGTGAGCACCACCAATCCTTCCGACACCATCGTGATCGGCAGCATGGTGCTGGATAATGGCAACAGCACTAGCCGCACCATCGACACGACGGGCGCCTTCCAGGTGGGCGTCGGCGGCACCTTCAACATCGCCGCGAACCAGCCCAATGGGTATTACAAGGCCAATTTCGATCTGACCGCCAACTACCCGTAAGACTTGCCGCTTCATTAGACCCCACTCTTATTGAAGCGGCGCGGGGCGGCTGCTAGGTCATCGACCATGCAGCCGCCCCCCGAGACTATCCGCACCAAGGCCTTGCGCGTCGCTTGCGACGGCTCTGGCGCCGTCCCCGCCGTGCTCGGCCACCCGCGCGTCTATCTCCATATCGATGCCGACTTGGGCTATGTCGATTGCGGCTATTGCGACCGCCGCTTCCTGCTCGAAGGCGGCCCGGCTGATTTGCCCGGCACAACCGAATGAACCCGGCCCGCAACGTCCTCTATCGGACGCTCGATCCCGATGAAGCCAAGCGCCTCGCCGCCCGGCACCTCTCGCGCCACGACGACGGCGAGCTTTATCTTCAGTACAGCCTCAGCGAAGCCTTCGGGTTTGACGACGGTCGGCTCAAGACCGCCGATTACAACAACGCCTCGGGCTTCGGGCTTCGCGGCGTCACCGGCGAAACCACCGCTTTCGCCCACGCCAATGAAATCAGCGCCGCCGCCATCGACCGCGCCGCCGCGACGCTTCGCCTGCTCGATCCGGCGAAGGGTCCGTCATCCGCCCCGCCGCCGCGCACCAACCAGGCGATGTACGGCGGCAACGATCCGCTGTCCGCCATTCCCTTCGCCGACAAGGTCCGGCTATGCGCCGAAATCGACGCCGCCGCCCGCGCCCGAGATCCCCGCGTCGATCAGGTCAGCGTCAGCCTCGCCGCGAGCTGGAGCGTGATCGACATCGTCCGCGCCGACGGCTTTGTCGCCAGCGACGTCCGGCCCTTGGTCCGGCTCAACATCTCGATCGTCGCGAAAAACGGCGACCGCCGCGAAACCGGCACTTTCGGGCTCGGCGGCCGCCATCTTTACGATCATTTGTTCGACCCAGCGACGTGGAATCGCGGCATCGACATGGCGCTCGCGCAGGCATTGGTGAACCTGGAATCGGTCTCGGCTCCGGCGGGCGAGATGCAGGTCGTGTGCGGCCCCGGCTGGCCCGGCATTCTGCTCCACGAAGCGATCGGCCACGGGCTCGAGGGCGACTTCAACCGCAAGGGCACTTCTGCCTTCTCGGGTCGGATCGGCGAGCGCGTCGCCGCCCCCGGCGTGACCGTGATCGACGAAGGCGCCATCGAAGGCCGCCGCGGCAGCCTGACGATTGACGACGAAGGCACCCCGACCGGCCGCACAATCCTGATCGAGGATGGAATTTTGAAAGGCTATCTGCAGGACCGGCTCAACGCCCGCCTGATGGGGATGCAACCGACCGGCAACGGCCGCCGCGAAAGCTTCGCCCACGCGCCGATGCCGCGCATGACCAACACCTTCATGCTCGGTGGCAGCGACGATCCGGACGAGCTGGTCACCCGGGTCAAGGACGGCATTTACGCCAAGAGCTTCGGCGGCGGGCAGGTCGACATCACCAGCGGCAAGTTCGTCTTCTCCTGTACCGAGGCCTATCGCATCCGCGGCGGCAAGATCGCCGAGCCGGTCAAGGGCGCGACCCTGATCGGCGACGGGCCGAGCGTTCTGACCCGGGTCAAGGGCATCGGCAATGACCTCGCGCTCGACGAGGGCGTCGGCATCTGCGGCAAGGCCGGCCAGTCGATTCCCGCGGGAGTGGGCCAGCCGACCTTGTTGATCGATGGCCTGACCGTCGGCGGCACCGCCACCGGATGATCGAAATCGCGCGTTACCTCAATAATATCGAAGCCGAACTTGCCCGACTGACACTTGCCAGCCACGGCATCGAGTCAGTTCTGCTCGACCAGCAAATGAACAATTACTTCGGTTTCCTCGGCGGTGGGATCATGCCGGTCCGATTGCTTGTCGCTCAGCCCGACGAAGAAGACGCAACCGCAATCCTGGCGGAAGATTAATCCCTGAGCAGATGCGCCACCGGCGCCAGGCTGAACCCCGCCCCATCGGCGCAGCGATCGAGCTCCTCGCGCGGCACGCCATCCTCGCTCCGAGCCACCGCCCACGCCAGCGCCGATCGATTTCCCGATCGACAAAACGCGACCATTTTGCCGTCGCCAATCGCCGCGATCGCCTCGCGCATCGCCTCGACGTCGGCCGGTCCCATCCCGCGAACGATCGGGATGTGGCGATATTCCAGCCCCGCGGCCTTGGTCGCGGCCTCGATCTCGGCGCTGCTCGGCTGGCCTTCATCTTCATTGTCGGGGCGATTGTTGACGATCATCGTCACCCCTAGATCCTTGATCGCCGCGACGTCTCCGGGCACGATCTGGCCGCAGACGAAGGTCTTGTCATCAAGCTGCCGTTGCATCGCCCGTCTCCATTGCCTGGCCCAGCGCTTCAAGCAGCGACTCGCCATGTCTCTCCAGCTTGGTATCGCCGATCCCGTCGATCGCGGAAAGCGCGTTCAACGACTCAGGCCTTAGCGCCGCCACCGAGCGCAACGTCGAATCGTGGAAAATGACGTACGGCGGCACCCCCATTTCCTTGGCCCGGTCGCGGCGCCAGGCGCGCAATGCCTCGAACATCGGGTCGTGCGGCAGATGCTCCGCGCCGCGCTTGGTCCGCCGCACGCGCTTGGGCGGCACGGCGATGATCAGCCGCTTGTCGCCCTTCAATATCGACTTCGCCGCTGGGCCGAAGCTCAACCCACCATAATCGTCGGCACGAAGCGCGTCGCGCGCCTGCAAGCTGCGCGCCACCGGCCGGACCAGCGCCAGTTCGTCCGCGTCCATGATCCCGAACACCGACAATTTGTGATGCCCGAATTGCCGCACTTTCTCATTGTCGTCGCCGCCCAGCACCGCGGCGAGATGCGCGATCCCGAACCGCATCTCGGTGCGGAACGCCGCCGACAGCAATTTGCGCGCCACCTCGGTGACGTCGATCGTCGCCGGGGGGTCGATGCAATTGTCGCAATTGCCGCACGCTTGCGGCGGCTCCTCGCCGAAATGACGAAGCAGGATCGCGCGGCGGCAGGTCGCGGCCTCGACGAATGCGGCGAGCGTGTTCAACCGGTCGCGTTCGGCGGGCCGTCGCCCGGCCTCGATCTCGGTTTCGATCCGCCGCCGCGCGCGGGCGAAATCCTCGGCGCCCCAGTACAGCCACGCCTCGGCCGGTTCGCCGTCGCGCCCGGCGCGGCCGGTCTCCTGGTAATAGGCCTCGATCGATTTGGGGATTCCGGCATGCGCGACGAACCTCACGTCGGGCTTGTCGATTCCCATCCCGAACGCCACCGTCGCCGCCATCACCATGTCTTCGCTGGCAACGAACGCGGCCTGGTTGCGCTGCCGCACCTCGCCGTCGAGTCCGGCGTGATAGGCCAGCGCATGCCGCTTGGCCCCGCCCAGCTGTTCGGCCAGTTTCTCGGTTGCGTTGCGGCTGGTGGCATAGACGATTCCGGGCCCCGGCTGGTCGCCGAGCAGCGCCTTGAGCTGGCTCGAAATCCCGTCGCGCGGGCGGACGTGATAGCGAATGTTGGGCCGGTCGAACCCGGCGACGATCATTCCTTCGGCGGGGATCCCCAACTGGACCAATATGTCCTCGCGGGTTCGCCGGTCGGCGGTCGCGGTCAGCGCGAGCCGCGGCACCTCGCGATGCTGGTCTAGCAAAGGCAGCAGCAAGCGGTAATCGGGCCGGAAGTCGTGTCCCCATTCGCTCACGCAATGCGCCTCGTCGATCGCGAACAGGGCAATCGGCAAGTCTTTGATAAGTCGCTGGAAATCGCTCGTAGTGGCGCGTTCGGGCGCAACATAGAGCAGGTCTAGCCGCCCTTCACGAAGGTTGTCGCATATGATGCTCGGAGTGCGACTCAGGCTGGTGAGGGCGGCGGCGCGGATCCCGAATGCATCGGCGCTTCGCACCTGATCGTGCATCAGCGCGATCAGCGGCGAGATCACGATCCCCGTGCCGCGCCGCTCGAGCGCCGGCAATTGGTAACACAGCGACTTGCCCGCCCCGGTCGGCATCACCGCCAGCGTATGCTTGCCCGCCACCGCCCGCTCGACCACCTCGCGCTGCACCCCGCGAAACGCGGAGAAGCCGAAGCGGTCGTGAAGCAGTGCCTTGAGGCTCATTCCGCCGCCTCCTCCAGCTCGCGCTCGGCTGCCTGCCGAGTCCACAGTTCGGCGTACAGCCCTTGGCTTGCCAGCAATTCGCCATGCGTGCCGCGCTCCGCCACCTTCCCGTCGTCGAGCACCACGATCTGGTGCGCGCCGACGATGGTCGACAGGCGGTGGGCGATGACGATCGTGGTGCGGCCCTTCGTCGCCCCGTCGAGAGTCGCCTGGATCGCTTCCTCGGTGCGGCTGTCGAGCGCCGATGTCGCCTCGTCGAGGATCAGGATCGGCGGGTCCTTGAGCAGAGTTCGGGCGATCGCCACGCGCTGCTTCTCGCCGCCCGACAATTTCAGCCCGCGTTCGCCGACCATCGATTCGTAACCGTTGGGCAAGGCAGCGATGAACCGGTCGATCGACGCGCCCTTGGCCGCGCCCTCGATCTCGGCCTGTAACGCACCCTCGCGGCCATATGCGATGTTGTAGCCAATCGTGTCGTTGAACAGCACCGTGTCCTGCGGCACGATCCCGATCGCCCCGCGCAAACTGTCCTGGGTCACCTTCGCGATGTCTTGCCCGTCGATCGTGATCCGACCGTCGGTCGGGTCGTAGAAGCGGAACAGCAGCCGCGCCAGGGTCGACTTGCCCGCGCCCGACGGACCAACCACCGCGCAGCTGGTCCCCGCCGGAACATCGATCGTCACGCCTTTCAGGATGATCCTTTCGGGCTCGTAGCCGAAGGCCACGTCGTCGAACCGCACATGCCCGTCGCTGACCGCCAGCACCGCCGCGCCGGGCGCATCGAGGATCTCTGCCGGGGTGTCGATCAGGCCGAACATCGCTTCCATGTCGATCAGCCCCTGGCGGATCGAGCGATACACCCAGCCGAGCATGTCGAGCGGGCGAAACAGCTGCATCAGCAGCCCGTTGACCCACACCACGTCGCCCGACGAGAAGCGTCCCTGCGACCAGCCCCACACGGTGAATGCCATCGCCCCGGCCAGCATCGCGCTGGTGATGAAGCTCTGGCCGACGTTGAGCCAGGCCAGGCTGACCTCGTTGCGCACCGCGGCGTCGGTGAACTTGCCGATCGCCTCGTCATAACGGCGCGCCTCCAATTCCTCGGCGCCGAAATATTTGACCGTTTCATAATTGAGCAGGCTGTCGACCGCGCGGCCGATGGCGCGGTTGTCAACGTCGTTCATCTCGCGCTGAAGCCCGGTTCGCCAGTCGCTGACCTTGCGGGTAAAGCCGATGTAGATTGCCACCATGGCCAGTGTAACCGCGACCAGCCCGACCCCGAATTTGACCAGGAAAATCCAGCAGATCACCGCCAGCTCGATCACCGTCGGGGCAATGTTGAACAGCAGGAAATACAGCATCATGTCGATGCTCTTGGTGCCGCGCTCGACCACCTTGGTCAGGCTTCCGGTGCGGCGCTCGAGGTGGAACCGAAGCGAGAGCGAGTGGATGTGCCGGAACACGCGCGCCGACAGCCGCCGAACCGCGGTCTGGCCGACCCGTTCGAACAGCCCGTTGCGAAGATTGTCGGCCATCACCCCGCCGAACCGCGCCCCGCCATACGCCAGCGCCAGGAGCATCACCGCCTGCATCGCGCTGTGCGGGCCGCCCATTCGGTCGACCATTGTCTTCAATAGCCAGGTCGGGGCAAAGCCGATCGCCTTGCTCGCCAGCACCAGCAGTACCGCGGCGACGACCCGCAGTTTCAGCTGGGTTTCCCCGCGCGGCCAAAGCTCGGGCAGAAAGCGCCACAGCACGGCGAAGCTTCCTTTGTCCTTCGGCAGCTCGTCGGCGGTCGTGTCCATCCCGCCACAGGTAGGGGCCCGTGTGACCCTAAGCAACGCAATCGGCGAAACGATGGGAACCGGGCGTTAATTCCAGGGGTTAGGCGCGGTGAAGGACGGAGAGTGAAATGGGCCCGATCGGTTTTGTGATTGCAATCCTTGGCTGTGCCGACGGCGGCGCCTCATGCCAGACCGTGGCCACGCTCGCCCCGCGCTACCAGAGCGCGACGCAATGCGCCGCCGCCCGGGACAGCGCGCTCGACAGCAACAGCGATCTCGATTTCCCGATGTTGATTGCGCAATGCCAGAAGTCGGCCGCGCACCCGGCCGCTGTTTCGGCCGCCCCGCGCAAACCGGTCGACGCTACCGCCGCCTGACCGGCTCTTCGACCTCCCGATTGCCGAATACTCACGCTTGGGCGCCGCATTCCGCCTGGTCATCTTCGGAAATTTAGCCCCGCGATCCCATTGCGCGTCCTTCCCCGAGGATCCCAACTGACCCCAAGATAGGGAATATTTCCCAACTCTTGGCGCGAAAATCTTGGCGCTACGGCTCCTCGGGCAACTTGTCCTACTGATTTTATTGCACATTTTCCAATTGGCACACTCCCTGCATTGAAGAAGGTATCACCCATCGGGGGTGCCAAAAGGGAGAATTCAAATGTTCATGTCACTCGTTCCAGTCCGCCAGTCCGCCGTCGCTTTCGCCGGCGCCTTCATCTGCGCCATGCTGTTCGTCAGCGCCGCCGTCGGCCCGCTGCCGCTCGTCTGAGCCGCGGTTCGTCGCTCGCTGCTTCCTCAAGTCAAAGGTTGTTCACATGAACGGACGTTTCCTCCTCAACCGCCAGCAGGGCAAGGTCATGGGCATCGCCGCCGGCCTTGCCGACTGGACCGGGGTCGATGTGCTGATCATCCGTCTCGCGCTGATCCTCGGCACGCTCTTGACGGGGCCGATGGTGATCCTGATGTACATCCTCACCGGGTGGCTCGCCGCTGAGCGCTAGCATTGGCGGCGCCCAACTCGACGACGCGCCAGTCGCCGGCATGGCGTCCGCGCCCGCACCGCGCTAGGCTCCAGCCCCTCACCGGCGAAGGATCCAGACCCATGCGCAAGTTGCTGAACGCTCTCACCGTAGCTCTTACCGGGGCGCTGATTGCCACCCCCGCCGCCGCCGCGCTCCACGAAGGCGCCCGCGCTCCGAATTTCGTTACCACTGGCGCGGTCGGCGGCAAGCCTTTCAAGCTCGACCTCGCCGAGCAGCTTCGCCACGGCCCGGTGGTACTCTATTTCTATCCCAAGGCGTTCACCAAGGGCTGCACGCTCGAGGCCCATGCCTTCAGCGAGGCGATGCCCGAGTTCACCAAAGCGGGTGCGCGGGTGATCGGGATGAGCGCCGACAAGCTTGATACGCTGAAGCGCTTCTCGGTCGAGGAGTGCCGCAGCGCTTTCCCGGTGGCGACCGCCGACAAGAACATCATCAAGGCCTATGACGTGGCGATCCCGCTGGTCGGCCTGACCAACCGCACCAGTTACGTTATCGCATCCGACGGGCGGATCGTGATGGTCCACAGTGAAATGGACTGGAAGGACCATGTCGCCAAGTCGCTCGCCGCGGTGCAGGCACTGAAACGCTGATTCCACCGCATAGCGGTCGCCGTTCAACTTCATCCGGTTATCGTTAACAGGGGTTAACCAAAGCGGCTTAACGCAGCATTCGTCTCGGCTCATCGGAAACAATGGGCCGCTAATCGGCGCCGACCCGTTGGTTGGTCATGATGAACATGCAACTTTTGAATCGTTCGGGCCTGGCCGCGATTGCCGCAGCCACTGCCTTCCTCGCCACTCCGGCGCTGGCGCAGGACGCCACGCCGGTGACTGATTCGACGCCGATCGTTGCCGATACCCCGCTGCCGGCCGAACCGGCCACGCCGCAAGCCGCCGACCCGCTGACTCCGGCTGCGACTGCCACCACCACCACCAAGACGACCCGCACCACGCGCTCGGCCCGGGTAACCGCGGCTCCCGTGCGCACGGTCCGCGCACCAGTGACCCGCACCGCCGCTCCGGTGGCGGTCGCCCCGGCGGCTGCCATGGCGCCCGTCGCTCCGGCTCCGACCGATGTTGCGCCAGCCCCGGCCGATCCGGCGATGATCGCGCCGATTCCCGAACCTGTCGCTTCCGCGCCGCTGGCACCGGTCACCGCGACTAAGAATAACGACCTGCTGCCGATCGCCGGCGCCACCGGTCTCGGGATCCTCGCTCTCGCCGGTGCTGGCTACGCGTTCAGCCGCCGCCGCCGCGATGAGGACGAAGTGTTGGTCGACGACTATGTCGAGCCCGCGATGACCCATCCCGCCGACCCCGCGCCGCTGGTCGAGGCCGCGCCGCTCGTCGAAGCCGAGCCAATCGCCGCCGCCGCTCCGGTTGCTGCTTCCGCCTTCGCCTGGGACGACTCGCCGCGCGCGGCAGCCCCGGCGCCGGCAATCAACCGGATCGAGGCGGCCAAGCGTGGTCCGACCCCGGACAATCCGTCGGCCTCGCTCAAAAAGCGCCTCGCCCGCGCGGCCTTCTTCGACCAGCGCGAGCGTGCGGTCGCAGCTGGCGAGGCGGTCCCGGTGTCGCCAATGGCCGGCCTGCCCGAGGCGATGGTGCCGATCGAGCAGCCGGTACGCCGCCCGCAGCCGACGCGCACCACGACGATCCGCGCTTTCCAGTCTGCCTGACGCAGGCCTGTACCAGTCCTCACCGCCGTCCCTTGAAAGAGGGGCGGCGGTGTCGTCTTGGCCCCGCGCGATAAAGTCGATAGGCTCCCCCCAGGGGCATTTCGCCCGCGGTTGAGGAGCGACACGATGGCCAAGGGTCAGAAGAAATCGAACAAGGAAGCGCGCAAGCCGAAGGCCGAAAAAAAGAAGACCATCGCCGCCAATCCCTCGGCCAAGACCGGTTCGAGCGGGCTCGAGAACCTCAAGAATTGAGCGGCTAGCGGGCCGGGACGATGGACGCATTTTCCTATCTCTCGGTCCTGCTGTCGGTGATCCTGGGGCTCGCCATCCAGCAGGTGCTGCAGGGCTACCGAGGGCTGGCATTGTCGCGCCGCCATGTCACCTTTTATGCGCCGCCATTGATCTGGTCGGTGCTGATCCTGCTGATGGTGGCGCAGCATTGGTGGGCCAGCTTCGGCCTTGCCGGGCGGAGCGACTGGAGCTTCGCGATGTTCGCCGCGACGCTGGTCCAGACCGCGCTGATCTACATGATGGCGGCGCTCGTCCTGCCCGATGTCCCGCCCGACCAGCCGACCGATCTCAAGGCGCATTATTACCGCGAGGCGCCGGTGTTCTTCGGCGCGGGGGTGGCGGCGATCGGCTGGAGCATCATCCGCGAACTGGTGCTCAACGGCACGCTTCCCAAGGGTCCGAACCTCGCCTTCCATGTGGTGTTCATCGCGCTTGCAAGTCTCGGCGCAATCACCCGCCGCCCGCGCATCCATGAAGCGCTGGCGGGGGTCATGAGCTTGCTGTTCCTGGTCTATATCGGCCTCCTGTTCGCCAAACTGTGACCTCCATCCGAATCCTGGTCGACGCGGATGCCTGCCCGGTGAAGGACGAGATCTACCGCGTTGCCTTCCGCCGCGGGGTGGCGGTGAAGGTCGTCTCCAACATGCGGATGCGGGTGCCCGATCATCCTTCGGTCGAACGCGTGGTGGTCAGCGACAAGTTTGATGCGGCGGACGACTGGATTGCCGAGACCGCCGGCCCGAGCGACGTCGTCATCACCGCCGACATCCTGCTCGCCGACCGCTGCCTCAAGGCCGGCGCGGCGGTGATTGCGGGCAACGGCAAGCCGTTCACCAGCGCAAGCATCGGCAGCGCGATCGCCACCCGCGCGATCATGGCCGACTTGCGGGCAGGCGGCGACCAGCTCGGCGGGCCGGCGGCGTTCACCAAGGCCGACAAGTCGCGGTTCCTGCAGGCGTTGGATGAGGCGCTGGTGCGGCTGGCGCGATGACGCAAGAGTAAGTGATCCGGAAGGCGCCGAGCGAGCAGGATTCAACAAGCCCGCAAATCGGGGTAAAAGGTCCCTGCCGAATCGCATGCATCCAGGAGTATTCGCCATGGCGATACAGAATGCGATCATCGACATTTCGCATCACAACGGCACCCGTCTCGATTTTGCCAAGGCCAAGGCCGACGGAATCTTGGGGGTCATTCACAAGGCATCGCAAGGGCAAGCCAACCGCGACCCGATATACAAGACCAACCGGACCAGGGCCCGCGCGGCCGGCTTGCTGTGGGGAGCCTATCATTTCGCGACCGGGTCTGACGGGGTGAAACAAGCGATCCATTTCCTCGAGACGGTCGGCGATCCGGCCGACACGCTGTTGGTGCTCGATTTCGAGCCCAATCCCACGGGGCCATCGATGTCGCTCGGGGAAGCGCGGGCATTCACCACCCATGTGTTCGAGCAGACCGGCAAATGGCCGGGGTTGTATGCTGGCCATTATCTGAAGGAGCTGCTCGGCACCCAGACCGATCCCGTGCTCGCCAACAGCTGGCTGTGGATTGCCCAATATGGGCCAACGGCGGTTATCCCGCCTAACTGGCCAACCTGGACGATGTGGCAATATACCGACGGCGCCGTCGGCCCTGCGCCGCACCAGGTCAAAGGCATCGGCCGCTGCGATCGGGACAGGTTCAACGGCAGCGAAGCCCAATTGCACAAGCTGTGGGGCGTCGCTCCCTGACGGGTGGCGCGGGCGGCGACCAGCTCGGCGGCCCGGCGGCGTTCACCAAGGCCGACAAGTCGCGGTTCCTGCAGGCGTTGGATGAGGCGCTGGTGCGGCTGGCGCGATGACGCCTGACCGGGCGCGGAAGTTGAGGAAGTTCACGACACGTCATCGCCGGAAACAATCCCGGCATCGCGTTCAGTGGCCTCGATCAGTTGCTCGGCGCGCTCGGCCATCACGTCCTTGCCTTGCGGGAAGATGGCGGTGCGATCGCGCCACTGACCGTAATTGCGCGAGTCGCGAAGTCGCAGGATGAACATCGTCAGCCGCTCGTCAAAATAGCGCCGCTCGCCGACTTGTTCGCCCTTGTAGAACACCGGCCGGGCAACCCCGTTGAGCGCGCGCGACAATGCCGCATCGGCCAGTCGCGCCACCCCATAATCGAGCGCCGCCTCCCACGCCGCGCGAAACGACACCGCCTCGATCCGCCGCCGCAGCGCATAGGCCGAGGCGGGCGACATGCCGACCGTCCGGCAGGCATCGTCGACACAGGCGGATTCGGACAGAGCGAGAAGGAAATCCACCTGCCGCGCCGGGGTCCAGCCGTCGTGGCGGTGGCGAAGCTCGACCGGGACATAATCATCGGCGGCGAACGGCGTGTGCTTGCTCATCGACCAGCTTGAAGCAGGTGAGAGCCGTGTAGGACAGCGTTTTTTGGGGGCGGCGTCGCAATTGAACCGAAGGCATTTCTATGCTATACACGTATAGCGAGGAGATAGAAGATGCTGGCAGTACGGTTGGATCAGGAAACCGAAGGACGGCTCGAACGGCTGGCGGCCAAGACCGGGCGGACCAAGACGTTCTACGCGCGCGCGGCGATCGTGGCGCATCTCGACGACCTCGAGGATTTCTATCTGGCCCAGGAAAGGCTGCGCGATTTCCGGTCCGAGGATGCGATCCCGCTGAGCGCGTTGAAGGCCGAGCTTGGCCTGGCGGATTGAATTCCTGCCAGCGGCGGCGAAGGAACTGAAGAAACTCGACCGGCAAGTCGCGGCGCGGATCATCAAGACGCTGGAAGAGCGCATCGCCCCGCTCGACAACCCCCGCTCGACCGGCAGCGCGCTGGTCGGCGAACATGCCGGCTATTGGCGCTGGCGGATCGGCGATTATCGCGTGGTGGCGCGGATCGAGGATGAGCGGATCACGGTGCTGGTGGTGCGCGTGGCGCATCGGCGGGAGGTTTATCGGTGAGGGGGAGTGGAATTTGTTGAATTTGGCTAAATGCCACCGGGATCCTTTAGTCGAAATGTCCGGCTTTCCCCTTCTTCAATTCCTTCTCATAACTGCTCAGTAGCTTGTTCGACCACGATCGCACCCTCTCGGGACTCTTAAGGTCGCTTTTGTAATCGAGCGCATCTCCCTCCTCCTCAATCTCATAATTGAAGTCTATTACCAGATCGTCAAGGATACTGGGTACCTTAGCCAATACGGCTGCTCTTTGACCGCGATCTTTCATCGCCCCGCGATCTGTCAAAAGAAAAGACGTCGCGACTGACATCAACATGACGCGCTTCAAGACGCTCAACATGAAGAATCGTGTCAGTGCATACCCGCGCATCTGGTCATGTTTGAGGTTGGCCAGGCTTGCAGTGACTAGGATGTAGAGGTCATTTATAAAAGCAATTCTTGATGCCGTAACTTCAGGGCGGCCAAAAATATCAGCATACTTGTCGTCAAATACACGATAGATTTGATGAGCGGAATACGGTTCTCCCAAGTCAAACGATAATAACAAACGGCCTGCCAGTTCGTTGGTGAGCGACGCCCGTCCGGCAATGGCCTCCTCACCGCGCTTGATCTCAAAGTTATATTCCGATTCATCTTTATCGAACTCAGCTTTAAGACGGAGCATAATATTGTGATTGGACCTTAAGTCTCGTGCCTTGATCGCATTTTGATTATTACTGTTTATGGTAATCTTACGCGCAAGTTGTTCATCCCTTAGCGCAATAACCTTTGCAAAGACGCGAAGATCATCTGACAACGATGAAGCGTTCTTGAAAAATGTTGTTATACTCTGTGCGCCATTCACAACAACATAATCCTGTATTTCAAGGGCGCTATCATCATCGACAGTCTTTGCTGAGCTACATAGTATAGTTATACCGTTATGATAGAGTGGGAAGTTCTTGTGCTCACCAGTGTCACTAATAGAGCCTTCAATAGACTTATTAACGGGTGTATTGCCTAAGGTAAGCCGTACGTTCTGCTTGAAAAGCGTCGTATCGACTATACCGCTTAGGGCAACCAACTCAGCCGCTTTGACCGGCAACATATAAATCTTTATGTCTCCGTCGCCGGCCATCTCCAAATATCCGGCATAGGACACATCAAACTTAAACTTCCCCTTAACGCCCTCGTCTGCTTCAAAGTCCACATACTCAAGCGCAATAGTATCCCGATCATAAATCACGATATTATCGGCGTGCTGAATATACTGTTCGCAATTCTCGTCCTGGTCTTGATTGGTGATGAAGACACCTACTACTTTATAGCCATCACCTACTAAGCCGCGAATGTTCTGCCGCTGCAATATCCGCTTAAGGTCCGCGTTTGCATTACTCGACATAATCTTGTCGATTGATTCGGGCGAAGAAAACTGGGTTAGCGCGCCGGAGAAAGCTTTTAGGTCAGCATCACCAAGGGTTCGGCCATCTTTTTGAGTGATCTTTGACTGAAAAAAGTGAACTTCTTGGGCGGAATTATCGACGTAGACTCCATCTATACCCTTGTCATTGCTTTGATCACAAATCGCATCATCGGAGTCGACGTCGTTAAGGCGATATATATTTTCTAAGAACCAGTTAAGGAACGACGCCGACTCGTACCGACCCTTTATAGAATATCGCGAGATGAGCTTCGTCAGGCTTCCGTAATTTAGGTCGTCCGCGATCATCAATATTCCCCCTGTCAATGCAACGCTTACCTAG